>DATIFZ010000018.1:0-6368 GCA_035454925.1 Nitrososphaeraceae archaeon | reverse complement strand
CATACACATACCAAACAGCTATGATCACTATCTTTTTGTCCTAAAAAGAATCTGTGGCTTTTCCGGAGGTGTCTACAATTTAGGCAAACGTCAGACTGGTTCATCAATTTATTTTGATTCTTCGTCACAGTTAAATTATTGCTATTTCTTTTATGATTATGGAGGGAATTTAGGAGTTTTGTATACTTTTAGTATGCGGCAAAACTCAAATTGATATGTTATTTGGAAAACCCAAGATAAAGGAGGGAGATTACGTATTTCTTTCGCAGGAATACTCTGGAAAATTAAGACTTGTCATTGGACGAATTACTTTATTAGATGATTCAATTGCAAGGGTAAGAGGTTCATACATCATTCCTGAAGGACTTATTGAAAAGGTAAGTTCAGGAAGAGGTGAGGGCAGACCAAAAGCAGTTCTTCAAGATCCTGATCCAAATAACTGTATATTCATGCTAATTGATTACGTTGAAACCGGCATTTTTGATGAAGATGTCGATATAGTTTCGTCGAAAGCAAAATGGATAAATGAAGAGCGATTTCACGTACTGGACGGATGGTTAAAAGAAAATCTTGCCGAACTCTTTGCTAACGTGTTAAGGGCTAAGACTGAGGAAGATAGAACGCAAGCAAGAGCGATTTTGATAGAAAAAATGAATTCTCTCTATGAAAGAGATCTGAGGGACCATATGTATGCAGTGGCAAGAAGTACGAAAATACTTTGATTTTGAAAGTTTTATATTATGGTCATGAATAGGCATTCTTTAAATGGAATACGTATACGCTGCATTATTACTACACAAATTAAACAAGGATATCACTGAAGATAATGTAAAAAATGTCATAAAAGCAACTGGTGCAAGCCCTGATGAAGTAAAGATAAAGGCTCTCGTAGCTGCCTTGAGCGAGGTAAATATTGAAGAATCTCTAAAGGCAACTCCTATGGCTATGACCGTACCTGCAACAGCAGCTGCCGCTGGTGATGCTGGGGCGGCACAAGCAAAGGATGAGAAGAAAGAAGAGAAAAAGGATGAAAAGAAGGAAGAAGAAGCCTTGGAAGGATTATCTTCTTTATTCGGATAGGTTTCCTTTTTTACTTAATTCTTCTTTTTAGACGCTTGTGCGTGATGCTATTTTTATTTATTCATTGATTTGATTATCCATATAGAATCAATAGGGCATTCTAATCCTTCTCTTAGCTTTGTCATAATCATTATATTAATACTCAAGCAACCAGAACTATTTCTGGTACTAAAATTTTGAAATATTTTTGGAGCGATTACTTTTGTAGACTCGCAATACTTAGCAAGTTAGCCTGATGTATAGCCCTTACTTTTCAGGTGAGCTGCCAAACTATTAGCTTTCATTGCTGATTTTGAAATTATTGAACCTGCAGTCTCGTTTGTCATAATGTTTGATTCAATTGAAAGCGTTTGTGCATTTCTTGATGCCTTAGACAATAAGTATCCGATTGATTCCTTAGTAAAGTAACTTGATTCAATAGCAAGGGCAATAGATTCGTTGTGTGCTCTGCCTAATTCATTCTTAAACTCATTTAAATTAATCCTTAGATCTTTTTCCTCAAATACTAATTTGTCTGAAAGTGCATAGTTTACTATAATTCCTGCTTCAATAGGCTTGATATTTAACTTTGAAAGTAAAGATGCAAGCTTTGTGGAAATCACATCGCCAGGCTTTGCGACAACCGTATCTTTACTAACCCATATAGTCCCCTGATCTATCTTTGTAGGTACATTCGCTTCTTTGAATTCTGACAATACAGGTCCTGGGGTTATTCCTGTGTCACCAGATGCAATCATTATTTCAGTTCTAGTAACATCCCCACCCTTTGCAGGTAGGAATACCTTATTTTGATCAAAAATTAGATTAAGCTTGAACGGACTTATGTTGGTAAACATTAGAGCACATTGTCCTTCTAACTGGGAACTTAATTTTTCAATGCCATGTACATCCGAAAGTTTTTCAAATGCCCTTTGTGTTACCCTGTTTTTAACCACTTTAATAATGATGTCTTTGTGAAACTTTTTCCTTATCATCATTAACTGCGTCGCTCTAACCTTGTTTACCTTCGAGAGTGCTATGACATTATAAGACTTTGGAAGTTCGAGCATTTTCTGATATAGCTCTTGCTTTTCTTTTGGATAGGTAGTTCTCGCGTGCTTGTTGTCAGTCATTATCCAATCTCTCCTTACTTTCTATTTTTATCCGAAGCTACTGCTGAAGCCTTGGATGGTTTGCTCATTGTAAATTTAATGATAGCATTATGAATATTTTTGTCACCCTGTGGCAATTTCTTTTCAATTGCTGATATAACCGCCTGAGCATTGCTGGCAAGTTGCTCGTCTTGCATTTTTTCGTCACCTATCTTGGCAGATATATTCAATTGATTCTTTGCTCTTGCCCTAACTGATCCCCTGAATCTATCTGCAATATTCTCTATGGGTGCTCCATATGGGAGTGGAGATGGCATTTTACCCTTAGGTCCCATGAATTGTCCTAACGAGCGACCTACGCTAGACATTAGTGTAGTATCAGCCAGGAAGAAATCATAAGCCTTTACAACTTTTCTTGCGTCCTTCTTGTTAGTACCAAGCCTGCTCAACTCATCAGGTTCTATTACTCTATCGACCTCAGCCTTTCTTGCCCTCGTTCCCATATCGCCTGATGCAAATACACATATGGTCGAAGTCTTTGTGGACTTGTTTGGAAGATTTACCACCTCATTAACGCTGAATCCCTTTTTAACATCAATATCTTTTAAAATCAGTGTTAATTCCGCAGATTGAGTGAAATTACGTTTTTTAATTACATCCCGAGCATTTTTTATCATTCCCTTTAACTGATTATCATCCAGCATAGTTGAAATTTTTAGAATTTAAGCCTCTTATAAACGTGAGTTGAAATCTGGAGTCAAATTATACTTGAGGGTGACAGTAAAATGCTATGTTTGACAAACGCTTTACTGACCGGTGCTACCATCATTTGTTGATTCTGGGAATTATTGGGACGGGCCCGGAGGGCTTCGATCCCTCGACTTCCGGCTCTCTTTGTTAAAACTTAGAAGGCAGGCGCTCTATCCAAGCTGAGCTACGAGCCCATGAAGAATTGCATTATTACAAATCCTTTGCAAAAAGGAAATGAAATATTGACTTATAAACTGTTCAAAAGTTCCGACGCAAAAAGTAATTACAAATAACGAGGTTATGATTCACATGCTAGTTATGAAGTTGGCCTCAAGCATAAAGGACGACAGTTTCAAAATAATCATCTTTTGTTATCATACTTTGCCAAATTTTACTTGCTATAACAGATAGCTACTACCATTTTGCTACTTTAACAACTTCGAATGCTTCAGCATATTTGGCATCAACTTGATATCCTCTATAAGAACACCTGCCGATAATAGCAGGTATCCAAATCTCTCCGCAGCGGATAAATTGAGATTGAAAACACTCAAGTGCATTCTTCTTTATGTCTATTGTTTCCGTAATGTCTACAAATAATTGTGGCCTAAATGATTTTTCTGTAATGCCTCCAGGTATTGTAGTTTCATACATGAACAAGTTATTCTGGTTTCTACAAGCTGAAATCACACTGCTGGTTAAAATTTGATGATCCTGGTGAGAATCACCGTACCACTGAGTGAATACCGAATCTGGTTTGTGTTCTGTAATCAACGAATCAATCAAGGTAACCATTTTTCTACCAAATACCATCTGTTCTGGAGACAGGTCAAGAAATATTGGAGATTTACATCCCATTACTTTAGATGACAATATTGATTCTGACTTTCTTCCTTCCTTAGTATCTGACTTTACAAAATTTGGTAACGTAGCAATGACTGGCTGAACGGTATAGCCCATGGCGGAAAGTTTAGCGATGGTTCCACCCATACCAATTTCAAGGTCGTCTGGATGCGCTCCAAAAGCTATGATTGTCTTAGATTCCATACAAACAGATCAAGATTGTATTCCTATTTATGAACTGTTAATGGCATGCGGAATTAACCTGGCGCCTCTCAGTTGTCTGAATCTTCGATAATCATTGTCTACCTCCATTGCGGACATCAATATCTTGCTTTTTATTGATTTTGACGACTGTAGGAACATCTTTGTGTCCTTGGGTAAACAATGTCCTCCTACTCCATCGCGAGGTTCGAGAATTTTTACATTCCATTTTGTGTTCAAAGAGTCTCTCAGTTCTCCAAAGTTGACGTTATTGGCCTGGCAGTAGAGATACAGATCCTCGGAAAACGCAATTTGCAAATACCTGTCGGCATTTTCAATTATTTTGGTCAGTTCTGCAATCTCTATTTCAGATACAGGGTGCATTGGTATACCAAGATCGACAGCTATGTTTTGATCACTTGCGCCTGTATCTTTGTGATTAGTGTTGTCGATAAATTCAAGGGCTTCATTATTCCTGTCGTAGAACTGAAGTGCTGTCTTTAGACAACAGTCACTTACTCCACCGATTACTCTGACTTGATTAACCCCGTGTATTTCTTCTTCAAGGGCATACCATCGGTGAGGAACATGTGCCACGTGAAGTCTGTGGTTTAGAATTTCAAAAATTTTCTTTGAAGTTCCTTTTGGCACAGTACTTTCTATGGAAACAAGGGAACCGTTCTTTGCTTCTTTAGAGATTTTTCTGGCTAGCTCAAAAAGACCATCTACATACGGTGTATATTCGTCATCCGGATCGTGCGTGGAAACGCACAAGATAAAAACATCAATGTCATCAAATCGTTCAATGCTCTTAATTCCAAAGTTTTTCCCCGCCAGGTTCATTCTTTCCGAGTTCGTATCATATCCGAAAGTTTCGAACCCTCTTTGTTTCACATATTTTGCAACAGGCAAACCTAATTGTCCAAGACCTATAACTAAAACTTTATTGATTTGAAATCCTAATTCTGAGTGCATTTTTGCTGATATTAAAGATTCATAATATAATTATTAAAGGCTTGAGATGGAATAAAACGTAAGTTAATCAGTAAAGAAGTTTCTATCTTGTTCTTATAGAACTATTTGTATAAACTTGTGATATCTTTATCAGCATAAGGTTAGTTTTGTCCCCTCTGATTTTTGCCTGGCATTTATCAAAGAACTTGCTAGATATAAATAATCAAGGTAGAATAATAGATATGTGATAAGAATTGGTTTAATAGGCAAAACAAACACTGGAAAAACTACTTTCTTTAACTCGGCCACATTGGGAAATGAAGAAATAGCAAATTACCCATTTACAACAAAAAAACCAATTCATGGAAATGCCCACGTAATTACCTTGTGTGTTCATAAGGAATTTGGAGTTGTTGACAATCCAAGAAATTCACTGTGTCAAGACGGATGGCGATTTATTCCTGTAGAACTGATAGACCTTCCAGGACTGATAAAAGGTGCTTGGGAAGGTAAAGGGCTTGGTAACCAATTTTTATCTGTTGCCGCGCAATCTGATGTTTTACTTCACATTGTAGATGCATCAGGAAGTATTGATGCATCTGGTAAAATCGCTGAAGCTGGTGCCGGAGATCCAATTGCAGATGTATCTGATATAGAAGAAGAGCTTGTGCTATGGTATTTGAAGTTATTTGAGGGGAATCGGGAGAAAATATCAAGAATGATCAACACTGGGATGGACGCAGCCCGTGCTGTTACTGAAATATTTGGCGGTATTGGAGTAAAAGAATGGCACGTAAGAAAATCAATAGCTGAAAATAATCTTGGCGACAAGGATATCCATGAGCTTGATTCCGATGAAACTAGAAAATTTGTTTCTACCCTTAGGGAAATATCAAAACCCTCTCTAATCGTGGCTAACAAGATAGATCTTCATCCGGCCGCCGAAAATTTCAAGAGGCTTCGTGAACACAATAAGCATATGTTTGTAATTCCTTCGAGTGCCGATGCTGAACTTACTTTACGGAGAGCGCAGAACAGGGGTTTGATAAAATATTCTCCTGGAGACGAAATATTTGATATATTTGAAAATACAGTTCTTAATGAAAAACAAAAATGGGCACTCAATTTCATTAGAAAAGATGTGTTAGGCGAGTATCTTAGAACGGGAGTACAGTTTGCATTAAATATAGCTGTTTTCAAGTTATTAAACATGAATGTAGTTTACCCTGTTTCCGATCCAAACAAGTTGTCCGATAAAAAGGGTAACATACTTCCAGATGCCTTTCTCATGAAAAATGGTTCCACTGTGCAGGATCTTGCAAGTGACATACACACGGAATTGTCAAAAGGTATCGTTTATGCGGTAGACGTTAGAAACGGTTTAAGATTACCTGGTGACTATGAAATAAAAGACAGAGATGTACTGTCTATAATTTCAACAATGATAAA
>DATIFZ010000017.1:0-3479 GCA_035454925.1 Nitrososphaeraceae archaeon | reverse complement strand
AGAAAAGCATAACGGAACAAGAGGATCAGATGCTGATTAAACACTATGATAGCTGTCGTAACCAAGTTGGTGGCAAAGTAAGGATGGAACAAATGTTGAAATTGATAAGTTATTTAGAAACTAAGGAATGGATGAAATAGTCGTATAAGTATTAGAAGGGAGGCTGAATTGTAGTATATTGCTATCGTATTACATATTTAATAAGCTAGATATCGCTAAACTCAAAAAGATGATATCGGAACCCGAAAGAATTCAAATGCTGGACGAGGTTGGATCCATCTTTTTTAGTCCACGAACTGGAAATTTTATTAGGACTACCTACGATTGATATTATCCTGATTGCCTACCTTTGAAAAAGAACGCAATATTAAGGTGGAAAAAATAATGTCTAGGGATCTAGCCTCCCTAGACGTTTCGAAGACAGCAGCTCACGCATCAAATTTGATGACTGAGAGACGAGTTGGAAGTGTTATCGTGACTAAAAACGGCAAGGCATTTGGCATAGTAACTGAAAGGGATCTTGTCAGGAGATATTCCCGTAGTACAATCCTTGAAAGTTTGGCTTCGCATCCATTAATCACGGCAGAGCCCTCTACGACAGTGGAAAGGATCGTACAGATTATGCTCGAAAATAAGGTGCGCAAGCTTCCTATAAAGGATGAGAGCAATACTATAGTGGGCATAGTGACAGTATCAGACTTGGCCATGTTTCTCTTGCCCATAAGCAATTCTTACTTGGTGTCATCCGTATTGAAAGCAGTATCAAGAGGGAGGACGCCAACTTGCGATTCATGCAACTCCCAAACAGAAATACAATGGTGTGAAAGTTGCAGTCGGTTTATGTGTCTTGCCTGTGAAGATGAAATCCATACTGTGGATTTACCTTAGAAGTGCCGGAAGTGCGGACATGCCACATAGCCACAAACTGTCAATAATCAAAATAAAATCGTTTCATCGCTCCTTTCTTTCCTATTTCATTAAATCTAAATTCAAGTACGTCACCTGACAGATTCCGCGTTGGATATTATTCAATATTTGCTTATAATGATTCTAAAAATAGTGTAGACATTACAAATTGGATTGATGTTCCTCCTGCAACGTACTCACTATCAACTCTTCCAAAAACGATTACTTTAACTCAAGGAGAAAGTTTGAATATTGGAGTGAACATAGTATCCAATACCGGATTATTACCAAGAGTTCTGAATTTTATTCCGGACAAGGAACGTTCTCCTGTCACCATTCAATTCAACCCTGATGGAGCCAATGCTTCATCATATGATCTAGCTCCCTCACCATTTAGGATATCCGCTTCTCAGGACACTCCGGTCGGAGAATACGCAATTCCCATAAGCGCTAACATATCACTTGAAAATGGTAGAGGGATATAATAGCAGTTCCAGGTACAAATGAATCGTTGAAGGGAAATGGATTTATAACAATAAAACCAAATATTACAATTTCCGTAATTGAAAGACCGCCATTTGGAGAGAATTCAAAGATTTTTGGACCACATACGGACAGGTTATTTCGTTGTTTGGAGCAGGCTTTGCAGGCGGCTTTTCCACACATTATGGATCGCATAAAACAACGAGGGAAAGGAGAGAGGACCTGATTCAAAATGGATGGTATCAAGTGCTATACTTTGTTACATTTCGAATCAGAATCTTAAAAAAAATTGGCTATATCAAAACTTAACATAGTTTAGGTTTGGAATCGTTATTCTCTACGGTATCTGCCAAGCAGTAGTATTACAGGAATGATAATAACTGGAAATATAGTTGCGATATGAACGTTTACAAATCCTATTGCAATGGATGCTAAATAAAAGAACGGGATAACAGCGAAACTAAAATACATTTTACCATTCTCTCTGAATTTCAGTTGCGTAGTTAACAATTTCTGATTTTTTGAAATATACGACCATAAGACTATTAACAAGAGTCCATTGAAAATTTGTAGTAAGGCTAATAATACAAGAGCATGTAAGTTGTTATATTGTATCACTCCCAAAGTAAAAATAGGTGTAAGCAAGACGAGAATAAAAAAAGTAATTGAGATTATCATTATAACTTCATCGGGTCTGACAAGATAATCTAGAATCCTCATGTAAAGTACCCACAACATAAAAACTACGACAAAGCTGCTGACTAAACCATAAATATTGTTAAGGAAATTCTCTACTTCTTGTTCGTTTATCTCACCATTGACAACTGATGGAGGAAGTAGATTATAGGCCAGTATAGTAATAGCTACCAAAAGTACAGAATCTGCAAACGTTCTAAGCCTTTCAGTACTCAAATATCCTGTCAATATCGTGTACATTCAGAAATATTCTAGTCCATAATAACTTTCTCGGAAGCTGCATGATTGCAATAATTAAGAGTATTAGCCAACAAGCAAGTACATTTACGTAAATATGAACACGAGTCTGAAAGGTTCAAAATTGATAATATTTACAGACTAAAGCGAACTTTGACAATATTGTTCCACTTTTAGAACTCTAGCTTACCAGTTCCACCGAACCCGATCTAACCTTTACTATTATTAGTAACACATAATGTATTAGCGCTATCTAGCTAATTACTAATCCTAAAAGACTGTAGCATTTTCTCAAATATTGGTTCATACATGGAGTAAGTTTCAGGGATGGCTGCAAAAGTAAGAACGTATCCAGTGCTACCTCTTATCATGTAAAGCTGCAAACTCTTTTGATTCTCTGTCCCGCCAATCGTTCCAGTATAAACAAAACTAATTGCTGGTTGTCCGTCAATTATTATTTCTTTCAAAGGCTCAACAAGCCGAAAGGTGTCATGCCCTACTTTCATACCATCAATATTAGCATTGACATAATCAGCAAGGAAATTGCACAATTCTGCAGATGATTTTTATATCAAAAATACTCAAATCAAAGAGGATGTTAGATGACAACTATAGATTCAAAACAATACAAAGAAGCTGAACGCCAGAGCTGGGATAGTGTCGCCGCAGGATGGCAAAAGTGGTGGCAAACTGTTGAGAAAAGTGCACAAAAGGTTAGTGATAGATTAATTGAACTCGCAGAGATTAAACCAGGACAAAGGATATTAGATATAGCAACAGGGATTGGTGAACCAGCAATTACCGCAGCAAGAATTGTGGGCAAAATGGGTCAAGTTACTGCAATAGATATCTCAGCAAATATGTTGTCCTTCGCAAAACAGAGAGCCATCTCATCAGGTCTGCAAGATGCTATAAAATTCAAAGAAGGAGATATAGAGAGAATCGACTTAGTGCCCTCATCCTTTGATGCGGTACTATGCAGATGGGGATTGATGTTCTTACCTGATCTTAATGCGGGGTTATCTAATATTTATCGATCATTAATAGAAGGTGGTCATTTCGCGTCTGCGGTTTGGGCTTCTCCGGATCAAGATACTTTAAGTGCCACTACAATGAATATCGTAATTAAAGAAACTAATAGCAAACCCCCTGCACCT
>DATIFZ010000016.1:0-12840 GCA_035454925.1 Nitrososphaeraceae archaeon | reverse complement strand
ATAGGTAAATTTAATAGCTTTATTACTGCAGAATTGAGAAATATTACCAGTAAAACGATAATCTATAGCATGAATGTTCCGGTAGACTTGAATAGCCAGATTGATATCTCACCAAAGAACTTGGCTAAAATGGCTCCCTCGTCTCAGGATAATATCGCTTTCAAAATAAGTGTGTACGGAATCCCTGATGGAGATGGGTATCAGAAGAAGAGATTCAACATGTTTTTGAAAACAAGGGACTTGACTGGAATTCCATTATACATTGGAGAGTGGAATAACGTTGTAAGGACAAAAGAAGGCGGTGTAACCAAACTAAACCCAGATTTGAGTGACATCACTAAAGCTGATGCGAAAAAAATTCTCGGAGCTTTGAAGAAAGAAAAAGTATGGGGCACGGCATTTTGGAGGTGGGATTATCAGCCAGTGGTTACTGATAATTTTAACTTGGTTTCTAACAAGAGCGGCAAATTAGTACCTACCAAATACTTTGGTATCTTAAAAGATACAGTGAAAAAGGTTTATGGTTCTTCTGGTAGTACATCAATCGATTTTACAACTTCTGCTGGAACATCAAGTATCGATCATGGCCAACAAACCAAATTGATTAATGAGCTAGTGAAAACTGGAAAATTCACAGAAGCCGAAGCAAAACAATTCGTATCAAGAATAATCCAGGATGGAGTCACCGATACTCCAATTTCAACTGATATTGACTCATCTAATAATCAAATCAATCCTGAAGAGTATGAAAATCTCAACAAACTAGTTGATGACATAAAAAATAACGTTGTAGATACTGAAGATATATCCTTAAACATTTTCCAAGATTCCGCTGCTTATAAAGGGGCAGATATACAAACTCAAAATTGTATAGACCTAGCAGGGAAAATAGGAGACAATCTTGGGGATCAAGAAATCGTACACTGTTTTGAAGATCCTAACTATTTTCAAAATAAACTATTCTAATACCATTGACAATAACAACACTGATGATACCCTTAACTAGTATCTTTATTTCTTAAGTCTCTATTGAAGTATGATGCTGCAGTACCAGATCATTTTTTCCCAAGATTTGTCCATTTCCTGATTTGGTTTAATTAATGGAACATCGTGCAGAATCAGTCTGCACAAAAATCTTACGATACGATCCCTCCAATTTCATATACATGAAGATTTGTCTAAGTTTTCGATGAATCTAGTTACAATGACAATATTACTTCCATCTATTGCGTTATTGATTGCCATAGTATTCATTGCTCCCGCAACAACAGCATTTGCCGCATATGACCCATTCAAAAATAAGGTTAGCATAGAGATAGGTGAAGACAATAAAAATACTTGCGACGAAACTGAGAGTGGAAATAACAACGCCGGCTGTTTAATCGCACTTACAAAGAATATTGGACCAAGTGTCCAAGAAGATTTACCGTAAAGCCAAGATAAGTAGAAATTTATCATACCGGAAACCAACACTGCGTGAAGGGCAGTGATTCCAAAATCTTTACCAAATCAAATAATAAATTGATGGCCTTAATGGAAATTTCTATACCTCTTCCTCAGAGATGGAGAATTGATATTGATTTTGGTTATATGGTCGCCTTGGGTTGATTATCAAGTGTAATTACCAGGAAATATCGCGGTGGCGATCCCATTTGTTTCACAATAAATCTATAGGTATACTAGTAGATTTAAGTAAGGTCATTAATATCAAATCAATATGTTAGGTGAAATAATTGGGGAAATGAAAGGTAACGTATCAGGTCAAAGAGTTACTGATGTTGAAGGTCCTACAATAGAAACAAGTATATCGGCAAGTGGCAGCCTTAGGGGAGTACAAGTTACCGAATTACTTACCTATATAGCAAGCCCTTCTTCTAATAGAATGTTGCATGGAATCGGTAATGGAATAATTAGAACTTTGGACGGAGAAATTACAACGTATACTGGTGAGGGAATTGGGCGATTTAATTCCTCTGGTGTACTAAAATGGCGAGGGGCAATATTTTTTCAGACTTCGGAGGGTAAACTGGAGTCACTCAATAATGTAGTAGGAGTGTTCGAAGCAGAGGTTGATACCGCAGGCAATTTCGTAGACAAGACGTGGGAATGGAAATAAGATGATTATCTTCCAAAATAAAATAAAGACTTATTTTATTCACCCTAGAGTTTTTTAACCTGAAAATTATCCTCGGTTCATAGGCTTGTCGAATAACCTTCAATATTGTATGAAGTAAACGTTACTATTGCCAATACTATGATTAAAAGGATAGATACCTACAACATATCATTTCTGTTACTATTTGCACTTAATTTTCTATGAACCATTATGCTATGTTGTTCTTTTCTTTAATTTTTAAAAAATCTTAAAAGCGCGAATATTTTAACCATTCTGTGACAGCTTCATTTTTTGTTTTTCAAGTTGAAATTGACACAATAAATCACTTGGATTATATTTACATTCTGGCGGAATAGAGTCAGGATTAGGAAAAACAGCTGTAGATCTATTCTGCATATTCTCGTTTTGTGGATTTTCAGTTTTGAAATAACTACTACCGAATACAATAAAGAAAATAATTCCAAGTATTACAAAAATGATTATAACAATGACACCCAATTGCATTTTCCTGATATTTCTGTATTATCCATTTATATAATCCTGCTCATACGCTGAATTAAATACCAGATGACTATTAGTTCAACCTCATTTCGTTCGATTAGTAATCTTACAGATTGGCTTGTAAAATTCAGTATCGCTATGATAATCTTGTCGATAATATCAGTCGCGGCATCATCTTATCAAGCCGTTTCGGTTGAATACGACCCACAATCTGATAATATTTATGCGGTAATTGGCATTTTTACAGGAATAATATCAATTCTATTAGGTATAATCCTCCTTTTTTGGTACTACCGGGCAACAAAAAATATCCATTCATTCGGAGCCAAAGAAGTAACTTCACCAAGAATGGCGGTCATCTGGTGGTTTATTCCAATAGCGGTTTTATGGAAACCATATCAAGTGACTCAGCAAATATGGAAGGCTAGCAATCCAGAAATAAAGTTGATAAACGGAACTGAATGGAAGAACACTCCTAATTCAAAATTAGTAAAATTATGGTGGTTCTTAACACTAGCTTCTATCTTCGGTTCTATTGCTATTAGCCTTGGCAGCGGTGTTCTGCTATACAATTCAAATCAAGATTTATTCAGGGAGTCAATTCAAGCAACATTACTTCAAAGCATAGTAACGATACCATTTCTTATACTAGGAATTATTTCTACAATTTATTTCATACGTGTTATAAAACAGATATCAACTTGGCAATATCAAAAGTCAATAGGACTTGTATGAGTGCGCTATGTCTTGTATTTCACTATTCCCACTTCAAACATTTACGTTTTTATCCATACGTCGTAATAATGGCTATCCCAGTAACTTGTTTTTTGCATCTGTTAACTAGTTTGATAACAAGAATTCGGATTAGGCGGAACTGACAACCCTGCGACTTCAATTTGGAATCTGGAATAGTTTTGGCTGGTCGTTTGTGTATCAAATTTTACATACCTTATTGACTCACTTTAGCACAGGTAATTCAATTGAATTATCTTTCAGGTTCTGATTTGTCATTTGTATCTGCGGGTTCTTGACTATACGCTTTCAAGCCAAATGGGGGTGATTAACGTAGTAACAGCAACCATTATTATTATGGTAGTGTAAACATTCGAAGACAAAACACCTGAGCTTACTCCGATTCCTGCAACAATTAATCCTACCTCACCTCTTGAAATCATTCCTATTCCCACCTTCATAGCTTTAGATTTATTCCTCAAAAATAATGTTGCACGTAAACCGCAACCTACTAACTTACTAATGACCGCAACGGCAATTACAACTGCAGACAAGATTAATACTTCCACATTTATTCCAGTAAAGTTTACCTGAGTCCCAATAATTGCAAAAAATAAAGGAGCAAATATTATTTCTAATTTATTAACATACTCTTCAACTCTTTTGATTATTTTCGTACTAGCTACAGCCATACCTACAGAAAATGCTCCAACTATGGGCGATAGTCCTACTGCTGCAGCTAGCGCAGAAGCGCCAAAAAACGACGCAGTTACAATACCTTCAACACTACCTTTTGCCTTCCATAATCTTTCGGTATTTACTATTCTTGGTATAATGATTATTGCTCCAGCAAGTAACGCAGCAAATATACCAAGTATTTTCAGAATCAGAAATATAATATCGAATACATTTGGCGTTAAATTACTGGTTTGAACCATGGTAACAACAACCGATAGAACTGCTATTGCAAGAATATCATCAACTATGGCTGCACCCAAGATTAATTTAGCTTCTTTTGTATGTATTCGTCCTAACTCCGTTAGAACAGTTACTGAAAATGCAACACTAGTAGCCGTAAGTGCCGTTGCTATAAGTATTGACTGTAATTCTTCTAATCCAAATATTGTAAAAACATAGAATCCTAATAAGAATGGAACTATAACTCCACAGGCTCCAATTGTAAATGATGCTGCACCGCCTCTCAAGAATTCTCTCGGAGTAATGTGAAGTCCTGCTATGAATAGTATTACAATTCCAGCAATTTCTCCTATTTGAAGAACTGTCTCGTTTAGGATGATGAGGGGTTTGCCATCAAATATAGGAAATGAACCGAGCGCAAACGGTCCAATTATGATACCTGCTACTAATTCACCTAAAACAGCAGGGAGTCTTAATTTGTTGAAAATTTCAGCAAATATTTTTGCAGCAAAAAGAAGAACGGCAAGAGAAATTAACACATGAATTATTGCACCTTGTTCTACTGCCAATTCAATATACCTTCATGTAATTAAAACATAAGGTGTCCTTGATTTTAGAAAGAGCTTTCAATTAGTTTGTAGACTTTGACCACTTTCTCATCCACTGCATCAAAGTAATTATAGATTCTACTAATTCTTGTCCTTTCAAAGTAAGTCTGTATTCCACTCTGGGGGGTATTTCATTATATGCATGCCTCTCCAATATTTTTGCTGTTTCTAATTCTTTCAACCTGCGGGCTAGTGTCTTGCTGCTGATTCCCTTCATTAATTTTCTAAATTCCTTATATCTTACTGGCTTCGTAGAACAACAAAGTGGTATTAACATTTCCATTGTTCCTCTATTTGTAATCAAACTACGGATTTTTGCTGTTTCTTTCATTAATATTGATGCGCTGTATCCCTCAAAACTGCATTCATTATACATTGGAAGCTCGTTTACTTCGCGTCCTTTTCTTTCTGCCATGTCACTTAGTTTACTTTAGTCTCCTTGACAACTTAAATAGTTTCTGTAGTAAACAATAGTAGTATGAAACAAGAAACATTGAAAGCAAATATCAAAAAACGTTACGGCAAGATTGCCTTAGAAGGCAATTCAGATGGTTGTTGTGGCCCCGACTGCTGCAACTCCACTGAATTTAACCCTAAAGTGTCATCTGTTGCAATTGGTTATGATGAGAAGACTTTAGAATCAATACCCAAATCCTCTATACTCGGCCTGGGATGTGGCGCTCCTCTTAATTATGCTCAATTGAAATCAGGAGAAACTGTTGTTGATTTAGGTTCAGGTGCTGGAATAGACGCATTCTTGGCGTCCAAACAAGTTCAAGACAACGGTAAGGTAATTGGTATAGATTTTACCGATGAAATGTTACGGAACGCTACTTCGGCAGCAAAGGAAAATGGCTTTACCAATGTTGAGTTTCGAAAGGGAGATATTGAAAATAGTATCCCTGTTGATGACAATACAGTGGACGTTGCAATTAGTAATTGTGTTATTAACTTGGCTTCCGATAAAGTCAAAGCTTTCAAAGAAGTTTACCGAATTTTAAAAAAAGAAGGTAAGGGAAGATTAATAATTTCAGACCTAGTGACCAGTAAAGAAGTCGGGAGAGAATCAGTTAATGCCGAAGATTGGTGTAGTTGCATTGATGGAGCATTAACCAAAGAAAACTATCTCAGCAGTATTGAAAAAGCAGGGTTTCAAAATGTTAGAACTCTCAGTGAACAAGTATACTTGGATGAAGATAATACAGGTGGAAGAAAAATTACTAGTTTGATAATACAAGCAGAAACAGCATGAAATTCTTTAAACACGAGCCTAAAAAATCAGTTTTATTTGTCTGCATACAAAATGCAGGAAGAAGTCAAATGGCAGAAGGTTTCTTCAAAAAATATGCCCCGAAAGAATACGAAGCAATAAGCGCTGGTACCATACCTGTATCAGAAATTAATCCAATTGCAGTTCAGGCTATGAGGGAGGTTGGCGTTGACATCAGTACTCAAAAATCAAAGGAAATTACAGAAGATATGATTCGCAATTCCTCAAAAATTGTAAATATGGGCTGTATGGATAAAGAATCTTGCCCAACTCTCTTTTTGCAGAATTTATTGGATTGGAACATCGAAGACCCAAAAGATAAACCAATTGAAAGAGTGAGGAGTATAAGGGATGAAATTGAACAGAGAGTAAAAGAGCTTGTTGCAAGTATTAAAAATTACCAATAGGTTAACACTTAATCAAAAAAAATTTCTGGCTGAAGTTATAGGCACTTTTATAGTAGTTGTCTGTGCTACAGGTTCTGTCGTTTTTGATGCAAAATTAGGCGGGATATTGGGAATACCTTTCATAGCATTTGCTCCTTTTGTGGGTGTAGCAGTAAGTGTATACTTTTTTGGTAAAATATCAATGGCTCATTTCAATCCTGCTGTTACAATCGGTTATCTAATTACAAAACATTTGCCAAAAAATCTATTGGCAGTCTATATTGGTGCTGAAATAATAGGCGCATTACTTGCAAGCGTCTTTGTGAAATTTGTAATCGGAACAGAAGCCAATTTAGGAGTAAATGCTCCAAACTATGTATTTCCTCTTCCTTTAATATTTGCGATAGAAGTTCTGGCATCTGCTCTATTAATGGCTATCATCTATGTAGTTGTCCTTACAAAAGGATTGAAAGGTTTTAGTGGTATTGCTATTGGAGGAATAGTTGGATTGGATATTTACTCGTTTGGGCTCATTTCTGGTGCTTCAATGAATCCTGCTCGGGCTTTAGCCCCGGCACTTTTATCTGGCTCTATCGGTGATTTGTGGCTTTACTGGTCAGCTCCATTCATAGGAACAATTTTGGTTGCTACAATATGTAGACGAAAATTTAGTAACAAATAATTTCAGTCAGGATTGGTCGTTTGTGATTCATATTTGACACGATTTTTAGCCTCTGAAGAGATAGAAGTTCCTTGTCGTGAAAAAAATTAACTCACAGTCACACAAGAAAGTAATTCTAGTCCTAACCCCATAACTGTATTCGGCTGCATATTCCTGATAATTGAATCAAGAAATTAGGAGATAATGAAGAATCTGTATATGCTATAATATCGTTAATCTTATTGATGACATATTAAGCTAGAGCAGCACGGCGTTTGTTCCCAGAATAAGAATTTTCTAATGAAACTACTCAAACGCTTATTTATTTAGATATTCTAATCAGTTTATAGTTATTTCATATTTTGAGTCATTATCCCATAATCCATTTAAGAAAAAAACCCTCGCATTAACTTTCTATGCATATTAATGTAAAAAATATAAATTTTACACTTTTGTTTTGCGATATCTTTATTTTCTAGGATTATTTAGGGATATGTTACAAATTAGTGACCCTTGTGGACACGACCATCCAGCTTACTGTTATAATTGTAGGTGCATTAGGTATGTCAATACCTTTTGGGCTTTATATCGCCAGAATGATTTCCTTTGAACTACGTCCACTTGAAAGAGGACTAGCTAAAGTGGAGAGAGGTTTCTTCAAACTCATCGGAATAGATGCTGACAGGCAGATGACATGGAAGGAATACTTTCTTGCCATGGTAACGACGACCATTGTCTCTATAGTTTTTGTTATCCTAGTTCTGTCATTTCAGAATTATTTGCCATCATCCCAACACGTTGATGGTTTATCGATAGATTTAGCATTTCACACTGCAATGTCTTTTATAACTAATACTAACTTGCAGCATTACATAGGTGAGAATCAACTTTCTATGATTTCTCAAATGGTAGCGATAACTTTTGCTATGTTTGTTGCTCCAGCGTTCGGAATTGTAACGGCTTTTGCCTTTATTCGATCCTTTATTAGAAAGAACTTTGGTTTGGGTAATTTTTATGTCGACTTTGTAAGGGTAATTATTACTCTATTACTGCCTATTGCGTTTATTTCTTCATTATTATTGATGATTATGGGAGTTCCACAAACTCTCACTTCATCGGTGATAGTTAACACACTAGAGGGAAATAACCAAACTATACCTATGGGACCTGTTGCCTCATTAGAATCAATAAAGGAGTTTGGTCAAAATGGGGGAGGATTCTTCGGAGCAAATTCTGCTCATCCATTTGAAAATCCAACAGGTCTGTCCAATACTTATGAAATGTTCTTAATGTTGGTAATTCCATTATCGTTTCCAGTTGCTTACGCTAAACTATTGGGAAAAGGAAGGGGATTGTCGATATTGGCTATCATACTAATTGGATTTGGCAGCCTGCTTGCATTCGGAATATATACACATCCAGTATCCTCCTTAATAGAAACACGATTTGGTAGTTTCAGCAGCACATTATTTAACATGATTTCTATATCGTCTAATACTGGAGCTGTAAACGCGTCACTTGGTGGCATGACACCTAATGCAGTAATCTCGTTTTTAGTAGCGATGTTTATACAAGCAATCCCCGGTGGTGCAGGAATGGGGATGGCGTATATGTTAGTATATGTATTGATAACACTATTCGTAGTGGGTCTCATGGTAGGTAAGACTCCTGAATTTATGAGCATGAAGATTAATCCAAGGGACGTCAAGCTGGGTGTCTATATATTCTTACTTCATCCTGCATTAATACTGATTCCATCAGCAATCGCATTTGCTACAGGAAATGCTCAAGTAATTATAGGTGACAAAGTTACACCGTTGGGATATACTCAAACTCTTTACGAATTTACTACAGCTGCAGCTAATAATGGTTCAGATTACTTTGGAGCTTCAGCGGATACTTCATTTTGGAACTGGTCAACTGGCATAATTGTATTCCTTGGAAGGTATGCTCCTATTGGACTTATCCTAGCTATTGCAGGTTCGTTCACGATAAAGGACAGAAAGGAAGCTATAGAACCAATCAAGACAAAAGGATTAACATTTGTTTCAGTCGTAGCTGTCGTAACATTCCTGCTTACAGCTTTGGCATTCTTTCCATTCTTGATAATAGGACCATTTTCAATGTGATTGAAATGAAGAACAAAATGAGTGCTATGCGGAATATTATTGGGAGTAAAATTGAAAACACTAAAACACAAAGACAGTTTTTTGAAGGAATAAACCGCAAGGTGATTTACGAGTCAGTAACGAGACTCAATCCACATTATTTGGCAAAATATAACCCAGTAATGTTTACCGTCGAGGTTGGATTTTTTTTGGTTTTATTTATTGCAATATTTCCTGCCGTGACAAGTGAATTTGTAGGTCAAAACCAAATATTTTATTCTGAAACGGCTGCAATCCTAATTGTAACTGTCTGGTTTGCTACTTTTTCAGAGTCTTTGTCCGAAGCGCAGGCTCGAGCAAGAGTTGACTCTCTTCGGAATTTGGAAAAAGAAGTGACTGCCCATAAGATAGTAAACGGAAACGGGACGCTCGTAGATGTAGGGTCAACTGTTCTGAAACCGGGGGACGAAGTAAAAGTTAATGCAGGTGAAATAATTCCTCGAGATGGGCTTGTAAATGTAGGGAAAGCCTTCATAGATGAATCGATGATGACTGGAGAGTCAAATCCGGTGTATAAAGAAAAAGGAGACCACGTAATAGGAGGAACTCGAGTAGCAAGTGACAGTATCGTTGTGGAAATAACTGCAGAAGCCGGAAGAAGCTTCTTAGACCAGATGGTAGGCTTGATAAAGAATGCTTCAAGACCTAGAACTCAAAATGAAATAGCGCTAACCATATTGCTAGCTGGTCTTTCGCTGATATTTGTAATTGTAGTTGGAACGCTTCTATTCATGGCATATCACCTGGGTTACACTGTTGATATTGCGACATTGGTAGCCTTGCTTGTTGCACTTATGCCTACTACCATAGGAGCACTATTACCGGCTATTGGAGTAGCTGGAATTACACGACTTGGTCGCGATAATATTATCGCAAAGTCTGGCAAAGGAATCGAGTCTGCAGGTGATTGTGATGTATTGATACTGGACAAAACAGGAACGATTACTGAAGGGAGTCGTAGCGCAGTAGCCTTTATTCCGCTACAAAAATATACAGAGGAGGACGTCGGAAAGGCTGCATTTGCCGCATCAATTCATGACAATTCTCATGAAGGAAAATCAATCGTAGATTTAGCTGAAGAGAAAAAATTCATTCCCCCGCTGGTGGAGCGCATCCTTACAGCCAAACAACTAGAGTTCAGTGCGGAAACGAAATTCAGTGGTATCCAATTTGTTCCTTTGAAAGAGATTCAACTTAACAAGGAACAACAGGAGCAATTAGAAGAAATTGAATCATTTGATAAACACATTGATCAAGATGAGAGATCTGTTTCTGACAATAGTTCCGGAAAGTTTGAAAATATGCTAGGTAACTTGGCAAATCAAGGCGGAGAAGTAATAATCTTAAAAGGTGCTGTGGAAACAATGCTAAAGCGCGCCCATAGCCTTGTAAATGAAGACGAAATAAAATGGAAGTCGCAGGAGATATCCAAAAAAGGGGAGACACCGTTAGTAGTATCAATTAATGATGAAGTAATAGGTCTTGTTTCATTGAAAGATAACCTGAAGGAAAATATCCGTGAGAATATCAATGAGATTCGATCTACAGGCATACATACTATTATGATTACAGGAGATACTCAATTGACGGCTCAAGTAATCGCCAAAGAATCTAACGTAGATGAAGTCATCGCAGATGCAAAACCTACAGATAAGCTCTTGAGGGTCGAAGAGGAGCAATCCAAGGGTCACGTAATAGGAATGGTAGGGGATGGGACTAATGATGCGCCAGGTCTAGCAAAAGCCGATGTAGGACTTGCTATGAATAGCGGAACGGCAGCCGCTAAGGAAGCTGCTAACATGGTTGACCTAGATTCTGATCCATCAAATATCTTAAAGGTTGTGAGGCTAGGGAAGCAATTGTTAATGACCCGAGGTGCCATTACCACCTTTAGTATCGCTAATGATGCAGCTAAATATTTTGCCATACTTCCTGCAATGTTCATGACTGAAAATCCAAAGATGCAGATGCTTAACTTAATGCAATTGCACAGCCCCCAAACGGCTATACTTTCAACTCTTATATTTAACGCAATTATCATTCCAGCGTTGATCCCATTATCACTAAGAGGAGTTAAGTTCAAAGCAGAATCACCTCAAAAAACTTTCATTAGAAATATGTTGATATATGGAATCGGTGGCGCGTTGTTACCATTCGCAGGAATAAAAGCTATTGATATAATTTTGTCATTATTCCTTAGGTGATTGTAAAAAAAATGATAAAAGACCTATCAAAATCTATATTAAATAAGGTGGTCTCGAAAGACCTCAAAATGCTCCTTAGGCAAAATTGGCGTCCTTCACTTCGTGTCGTAGTGCTAATGATTTTAGTAGCTGGTATTGCGTATCCTCTTTCATTGATACTCGTTGGTAGTATTGCTCTTCCATTCCAGTCAACTGGTAGCATGGTTACACTGGATGGAGATATTGTAGGCTCAAAACTTATAGCTCAAGAATTTAAGTCCGACAAACTCTTGCACATACGACCTGCAGCAAATTCCACTTCTGCCGTAGACCCACATATAACGCCAGGGGACGCCTATGCACAAGTTCCTCGCATTAATAAAGTAACAGGCTTACCGGAAAGCACAATAAAGACGGCTATTCAATTTAATATAGAAAAAAATAAGGTAAGCAACGTATTAGTATTCGCTCCTCCTTATGTGAACGTCCTTGAGGTAAATGTTGAGCTAATTTCTGGATATCCAGACGTTTACCATGAATTCACAAACAGGAACTTGGATGGAGTAAATTAAATGGAGATTATTTTAGTTGGATTTATTATCACATTGTTGGTATCAGCTGGAGCGTTGACATACTCACTAGTTAAGGCAGAAAGATAATTTGTCGCTACTATAATACGAGTCAAGATAAATTTCCAAGTCTCGAGCCGAAGGTTTATGAATAATTTGGACTTGGTCGTTTGTGAATCATATTTGACATGATTTTTAGACTCGGGGTATCAGCAAATGAAAGGGCTTTTCTCAAGTGCCATCAGGGTTAGCGTGCTTAGTATTAGCGGTTGCCAACCAGTATTCAACTTATGACAACTATTAGATTATTTAATATTTTAATTTACTTTTAAAGCCATGATGGTAAGCCCAGAACTCCAGTATATTATACAGTCGAAAATAGATTCTTATTTCGCAAAACTAATGTGCTTCCTTTTTACATTGGTATAACATGACAAAAGTGGCAGTGGTAACTGGAAGCTCAAGCGGTATTGGATTCGAAACATCTCTTTTGTTAGCAAAGAATCAGTTTAAAACTTATGCTACTATGAGAAATTTGAATAAAACTCTAGTGTTCGATAGCGCTTTGAAAGAGAAGAATGCTTTAACTGTCGTCCAGTTGGATGTAAATGATGAAGCGTCCGTGACTAACGCGATAGATTGTATTCTTAAAGAGAATGGTCGGATAGACGTTTTGGTTAATAATGCAGGCTATTCTATATTTGGTTCTTCGGAGGAACTGAGCCTTG
>DATIFZ010000015.1:0-40187 GCA_035454925.1 Nitrososphaeraceae archaeon | reverse complement strand
ATCGACCCCGCGGTTTGGTACCTCGATGTCGGCTCTTCCCATCCTGGTTCTGCAGCAGGAGCCAAGGGTGGGGCTGCTCGCCCATTAAAGGGGAACGTGAGCTGGGTTTAGACCGTCGTGAGACAGGTCGGTCTCTGCCTGACAGGGGTGTAGTTGTTTGAGGGGAAGTTGCCCATAGTACGAGAGGAACAGGGCAGCGCAGCCTCTGGTTTATCAGTTGTCCGACAGGGCAGGCTGAGCCGCTAAGCTGTTTAGGATAACTCCTGAAAGCATCTAAGGAGGAAACCTTTCCCGAGAAAAGACAACCTTCTGTAAGGAGAAGGGCAGCTATAGAAGATAGCGTTGATAGAATGGAGGTGTACGCACCGAGCTTTTTGCGAGGTGTTCAGCTTGCCATTACTAATAGCCCAACGCACCTGATTTAGAACTAACTAGATGATGGATTCAATATCATTCAATACGATAGAATTCACTATAAAGTTCAGTTTGCTTAATGTCAATTGTTCTTTTGTATGGCAATCTTTTTTTATTTTTTTGAAATTTCAAAATCGTAATAAATAGGTCTTGTAAAGGATTGTTGAAGTGACACACGATAGTCTAAACGGTCTGTATGAAAAAAAAACTCACAACTCAAAAAAGGCTTATGATAATTCTGTAAATATCTTTCCAGGAGGTATTAGTCATAACATTCGATTTTTCAAACCTTATCCATTTTTTGTGAATAAGGCAAAAGGTAAACATCTTTTCGACGTTGACGGCAACAAGTATGTTGACTACTGGATGGGGCACTGGGCCCTAATTCTGGGTCATTCTCCTAATGTAGTCGTAAAGAAACTTGATTCGCAAATACGTCGAGGTACATTATATGGTACTGTAAATGATACTAGTATCAAGCTAGGAGAAAGTATAAAAAAAGCAATTCCGACTAGTGAACTTTTAAGATTCTGCACAACGGGTTCTGAAGCTACTATGTACGCAATTAGACTCGCCAGAGCTCTTACCAACAAAAGGATTATTTGTAAAACTATCGGTGGATGGCATGGATTTAATACTGATTTAATGCAGTCTGTGAATTATCCATTTGAAGTTGATGAAGGAGTAGGGATGACTGGAAGGGAGGGTGATTTTGTCGAATCTATTCCATTTAATGATCTAGAGAGATCAATTAAATTATTGGACAGCGTAAAGGATGATTTAGCATGTATCATTCTGGAACCAGTCTTGGGCGGTGGAGGTTGCATTCCCGCTGATAGAACCTACCTTAAGGGCCTGGAAGAATATTGTAAAAGAAATGATATTTTGTTTATTTTAGATGAAATTGTTACTGGATTTAGGCTCAATTTTGGAAGCGCTTCAACCTCATATCGCTTGGACCCAGATTTAATTACGCTTGGAAAGATTGTTGGAGGAGGTCTTCCAATAGGAGTAGTATGCGGCAAGAAGGAAATAATGCAAGTAGCTAATCCTGTTGAAAACAAAAACAAGGAGCGGATTTGCTACATTGGTGGTGGAACATTTTCATCAAATCCACTGACAATGACTGCCGGTTATGCAACGTTAGACTATATCGGAAAAAACCGCAAGACAATCTACAACAAAATTAACAAACTAGGGGACATGGCAAGGAATGAATTAACAAAGCTATTTTCAGATTATGGATTGAAAACACAAGTAACCGGAACTGGTTCTGTATTTCTTACACATTTTCTTTCAAATGGAGTAAATGAAATAAAAAACGCAAATGATGTAGCCTCATGTGATAATAAAGCCCTAACTAGATATCATTTCTCATTGATTGCAAAATATGGAATATTTTTCTTACCTCACAAGATGGGAGCTATATCAGTGGTTCATAATGAAAGGGATATCCGGAATCTTGTGAACGCTACTGAAGAAATACTTGAATCAGATATTTTGATAGAGAAAAAAGACTAGTCATTCTTTTCCTCAGGTCCTGCGAATCATCGAGTAAGTCAAATAGAGTATCGAGTAGTTCACAGGAATTATGAGTTAATTGATCTAGTACCAATAATTGTATTTATTGCACTCTTCCGTTAGAGTAACGCTGATTTCATCTATATCTCAAATTCTTATTCTTGAAATTTTTTGCAATCACAAATTTTGCAATAATTGGTAGCATTTTTCCCGTCTGAGAGATGCTGACCTAGTGTGAAGAAATACTGACTTCGGAAATGACGGCAATTCAAACACATCACTCCAGCAGCCGTACTTATTGAATACCTCCGAAATGTCTAAAATGCAAAAAACATGGAGCATAATAGCTGCAGTTGTGACCGGTGGAGTGGCAATTGATGTATACTCTTTGGCAGGTCCACTTGCTGAAGCCGGGGCTGTAAATTAATTAATTTTAGGAAAAAACGCAACTTCCTATTTTTTATCTTCTAAACTTAACCCGATACTCTTTAAGCATGTGGATACTAATTTGAACACCCTGTGCTCCCAAATGCTAAATATTTATTGACTATTTAAATAGACTATAAATTCCATTATACTTGATTACCTTTGGAAAAAGTAAGTCATCTATCGACTTTTTCAAATAATCTTGATCCTAATCTTCCTTTTCAAAATTTCAATTCTGATAAAAAAAAAGTATGGGTAGAGGCATTCGGATGTTCTGCTAACATTGCAGATTCCGAAATTATCAAAGGAATACTCTCCAATAACGGATACGAACTGACTCGTATTAGAAAAGATTCAGATATCAACGTCCTAGTTACATGCGCTGTAAAGGAGGCTACTGAACACAGAATGATTTCAAAGATAAGAAAATATTCAAAGGAAAAACCATTAGTTGTAGCCGGTTGTCTGCCAAAAACAAGCAAAAAATTAATCGAGTCATATTCGCCCAACTCATCTCTCTTGGGACCACAGTCGTTGAATAGAACGGTAGAAGTCGTTGACGGATCTTTAAACGGACAGAAAATTGTGGCGTTGGATGATTCAATGTCAACAAAGGTAAACCTACCGAAAATGAGACTAAATCCAGCAGTCAGTATTATTCAAATCTCTAGTGGATGTCTTAGTGAATGTAGCTTTTGTCAAACGAAACTAGCAAAGGGTACTCTAACAAGTTATAGAATAGGTGATATACTACGACAGGTTGAAGATGATGTAGCATCAAATTGTAAGGAAATTTGGTTAACTTCTACTGATAATGGTTGCTACGGATTGGATTTGAAAACTGATCTAGTAGACCTATTGGAAAAGTGTTCTAACATTGAGGGAGATTATAAAATCCGAGTTGGAATGATGAATCCAATGTATGTTCCGAGATTTCTAGACAGATTGATTTCACTTTATCGCAATAATGATAAGATCTTCAAGTTCTTACATATGCCTGTGCAAAGCGGTAGCGAAAGAATACTACGCAAAATGAAAAGGGGGCATACCGCTAAAATATTTCTCGATGTGGTAAAAGAACTTCGGAAAAGAATACCCGAAATAACAATTGCTACAGATATTATTACTGGATTTCCATCAGAATCTGAGAGAGATTTTGAAGATACCCTAAATCTTATCGAAGAAAGTCAACCGGATGTCATCAATTCTTCAAAATATAGTCCTCGTCCTGGAACACTTGCGTCAAAATATTCAAAATTGAATACAAAAATTGTAAAAGAAAGAAGTACAAGACTTCATAAGATAATCAGGAAAACATCAATGAGAAGAAATCAACTTTGGTGCGGGTGGAAGGGACAGATTTTGATAGATGAACTGTTCGATGAGTGGAAAATGCAAGGCAGAAATTATGCATATAGGCCAGTAATAGTAGAAATTCCAGCATCAAAAAAATTTGATCCGAAGCAATTGTTAGGCCAATATCTAGCAACAAAAGTGATAGAAATTTCAAAATATTCCTTAGTAGGGGAATTAATTTCCTAAATTCTATAATCTTATCAACATTTTTGTACCAATTAAGATACTAGATTTAATCAACTAAATTTTTATTCTAATAGTCAATGTTCTGATTAGGGGTTGATTGGCGTGTCAGACGATTGTATTGAATTACGAAAGCCTTCGTTATTAGTCGGAATAGGTAAAATCGGCAGGAATGTCGTATCAAAATTAAGTAATGTGGAACATGATTTTGTACTAATTAGTAACAATCAAGAAGAGCTCAATGACTGCGACTCAGTTCATATTGATTGCGAGTCTTGGATAAATCCTTCAAGCTACAAAATCCGATCATTTGTAGAGTCTCATAAAGAAGAGATTTGCTCAAAATTATCAGGCTACAAAACCATCATTTTGGTAGCCAGTTTATCCGATAAGTCAGGTATTGCCATTGCACCAGTAGTTTCGCATATTGCAAAATCTACACTTGGCAAAAGAGTAATTTCACTTGTTACCATGCCTTTTGGACATGAGAAGGATAAATTGTTTCACGCAAGTGTATCATTAAAAAGAATATCACTAAATTCTGACATCAACTTTGTTGTTGACAATGACGCATATGTAGAAATAAATCCACAATTAACAGTAGAAGAATGCTCCAAAGTATCCGATGAAATAGTCCTCAACACAATCTATTTAATTCCTGACATAGAGTTGAATTTAGGAACGAATCTAGTTTCTGGAACATCGAAAGAGAACAATATAGAAGATGGCATCAAAGATCTTATTGCCCAGCTTTATTCATCATTGGGAACATCCTCGATAACAAAATCTATTCTATATATAAATGGCGGAAGAAATGAACCAATTGGAAGGCTAAACGAGATTTTGAGTAGTTTTCAAAATTCAATGGATGGAGATACAAATGATGTCTCATTAGTAGTTACTGATTCTTCTAGAAGTAACATGCATCTCATTGCCACGATAAAAGGAAGGACAAAATTTGATTCCTACGATCCTCTCAATCAGATACCTGGCGAAAACGTTTTAGATTGGGATATACCAGAATCACATCCAAATATTGACCTACCATTGCCGTTAATCGAATAGTCAGAAATTCATTTATTTTCTGAATTTCAATCTTGTGTATTTTTAAGAAATTAGTTCAAAGTATAAGATAAAAAAAGCTATTCTAAATAACTAACTTTATTTCTATTTACTTTTTGCTTTCTGTTTTGGCTTAACTTTGTCTTCTTTTACATCTTCGAGTTCTACTTTGTCTTCTTTTCGTTCTTCTACTTGCTTTTCAACCAGCTCTTCTGAGATTGTCTCTTCGGACTCTGTCTCGGTTCTTTTTTCCTCAATGTATGAGCTGACCACTACTGTATCATCGTCTTCTTTTACCATTCTTAATCTTATTCTCCTTGGTGGGTTCTTTTTCCCTCTTGACCAGATATGTCTATTCAAATCTTGATCTATCTTAACTTTGTCAGTTTGCATATGGCGTTGAGTAAATTCCTTTATGATGTTAATTACTCTATCAGTTCTTCTGTACTTTGGAGTATCCCAAGCCTTAGATAAGTTCACCGTGTATATTCTGGCTGTATTTTCTTCAGACATTTTGTTTCACTCCTAACCTACATTTACATCCGATCTTCTCCAAACCCTTCGCTTTGGATTGGTTCTAACATGACGATGGGTTCGAATGATTACCCAGGCTGGCACTGGTCTGTTTTGTTTAACTCTCCTTATTAACCTCTTTTTCCTCGATGTATTCTTTCGTGCAGCCATTTTTCTAGATTGAGTTTTTTGCCTATTTTAAGTGTTGGCTTATATTCTAATTTGTACTTGGCGAAGAAATAGAATTATGCATCTTTTTAATTCAAGTTATCCATGCAGATAATATAAGATTGATTATATTCAGGTATTAGAGATTAGAGTATATGGAGACAGAATCTGTGTGTTCTATCTGCTACAAATTCTTGAGCATAATATATGACAGGAAAAAAATGAAGCACCTACGAGTGATGCCAGAGGATATCCTGCTAAAAGATGGCTGTAAAAGCATATATCACAAGAAACTAACTGATTCCTTTAAGAGCTGATATTATTATAACTGAATTTTGGTATTATGGATATTTGACTTAACTGCTATGATAGCTTTTTTGTTTAATTCTTGACGATAATTTTTCCTTCCATAATTCCCGGATGAATTGAACAATAGTATCTGAGAATCCCTTCTTTATCTGATGCGATTACAGTGTTAAAATCTTGTCCACTTGATATAAATCCGGTATTTACATTCAGCTCGTCAACAATAAAATCATGCTTTCTAAAATCCTGATTTGCAATACTAATTTTTAATGGTTGGTTTACTTTAACATTAATATCCGGATTAGTAACATTAAATTTATTATCTTTCATCAACAACAGAACACCTTCACCCTTTGACACTTGTATATTATTTTGAGAAATAATGTTCCCAACTCCCCATAACGAACCAACGACAATAAAGGAAATTGCAATTATGGCAATTATGTTATTGTTCAAATCAATTTACTAATTTAGAGTTTACATTCAACAATATAATAATTGATGAATATGATTTTAAAAATTAAAGTTGTAAAGATATAAAATAATTAGAAGTTTCAAAAATATTTGTGATATTGGTTGGCTATTCTGTACTGGCTTTTGTGCTTTCATCGACAGTTGCCGGTGCACTTTCAGTCTGACCCTGATTACTTTCAGCAGAGTCACTGACAATTTCTCCAGTTGCAAATCTATTTCCAACTTGTGTTATCTTTACTCTTACATTTTGACCGACCTTTCCATTCTTTATGAAACATACAAATCGTTCTACTCTTGCTATTCCGTCTCCTTTTCTGCTTAATTCCGTGATCTGAACATCGTATTCCTTTCCTACTTCCACTGGTTTTGGACCAAACATATCGTTTGTCTTAAATCCGTTGTAACTCATAGTTAACCTTGTCAAATAAATATTCCACATATAAACTGTCAATATTTATCTAATTCAAGTCCCTATTCTGAAATTTTCATTACACAATCCTCTTAGACATTCAATAGCTGACAATGATGCCAAATAACTTGTCCTGGGATTTAAAGGACTGGGTATATTTTGGACGACGATATGTATTCTTCCAAATGCGCCCTCGCCCACAATTTCGTGCTTGTTTACTGATAGCGTCGGATCTGCAACAATCTTCACTTGTGTCTTTACCAATCCAATTCCTGCCAATGCTGTTGATACTGCCACATTCACATTCGCAGGAAAAAGTTCGATAGCATCAACAGCATTACCCTCAAAAAGGACTGTTTCCTTTGAAATCTCATCAATCCTTATTTTTGAGCTCTTGAAATATGGTGCTCCCACAAGTGACTTGGGATTCTTTGTCGTTACAATAGTCACGGTATTCAGATATTTTTTTACACTCCTTATGGAGTCCAGACCGGCTATCGCACCGGTTGGTATCAATATTCTGGTGTTATTCAAATTCGATAAATTCTGCAACTCTCTTAGATAATCCTCATCAGAGAAGGCTCCTACACTCAAGACTATCAGGTCTTTTTTTGATTTGATAATTTTCTTGCCATATTCTTTGACCGCTCCTTTTGAAGCACATTCTATTATGATATCCATGTTGGAATAGATCTTTGAGTTATAGAATTCATCAAAATCTGAGAATAGATGCAATTCGCCGATGTCATAGTCTATTGAGTTGAAAACTTTAGATTCCTTATCAAATAACGCTACAATTCTAGCATTTGGAATCTCATGCCTTCCTGTTGCTGCAATGATTTCTTTACCAATACTTCCATATCCAATTATTCCAACTCTTTTTTCCATGTTATTCTAGTTTGCACTTTCTTAATATTTGGTTTTACATCCCTTGGTTATGCTGCCTGTGGATTAAAATAAATAAGAATGATTTAGAAATTCAGATCAACGTCTTCTGCCTGATCGTTCTGGTTTTCTTTGTCCGGGTTGGCGTCTTTTTTCAAATCTCTTTACAAAGTTGATCTTGTTTCTTAATTTTGATATTGGACTGATTCTCTTTTTTCCCTCTATTTTAGGAGTTTGACCTCTAACTTTTCCTGCCTTTGTTAACGATCCATGAGTTGGCATTTGACAGTTGTTTACTTTACAATATAATATATCTATTACTGCGCACTTTTCAAATATTCTCGGGTTAAAATCAAAGTGGCAAGTATTGCCCTTACAATATGTGAAATAGGCAATGTTATCCTAAATTATAGTACTTTAAATCTATAATTATGTAAAACAGGCGCATCAGATGACATTAGTCCAATCGATACATTTTGACCAGATAAACGTGCTCAAGAGAGAACGAAATGCCATAATTTTGGCACACAATTACCAAATTCCCGAAGTTCAGGATATCGCTGACTTTATTGGCGATTCGTTGGCGTTATCACGGGAAGCTGCAAAAACGGATGCAGACATCATTGTTTTTTGTGGCGTACATTTTATGGCAGAAACTGCCTCAATTCTATGCCCTGACAAGACTGTCCTGATTCCAGATCTAGATGCAGGATGTTCACTTGCGTCAACTATTAATTCATCTGAATTAAAGAAATGGAAAGAAGAGCATCCTCAGGCTGTCGTCGTTAGTTACGTCAATACAAGCGCAGAAGTCAAAGCTCTTTCTGATTATTGTTGCACGTCATCCAATGCAGTTAAGGTTGTAAACAGTATACCTTATAATACCGACATTTTGTTCTTGCCGGACATGTTTTTAGGCTCATATGTCGGACAGGTCACTGGAAGAAAAAATCTGTACGTGTGGCCAGGAGAATGCCACGTTCATGCGGGTATCACTGCCGCTGACGTTAATAATATTTTCCAAAAATATAGCGATGCTGAATTCATGGTCCATCCTGAATGTGGTTGCACCTCTTCAACTCTATACAATTTAGCGTCTGGTGATATATCCAAGAAGGCTCACATACTTTCTACTGAAGGAATGATGCAGCATGCCAAAAAATCAGATAGTAGCCAATTTGTTGTTGCGACAGAAACAGGCATAATGTATCGAATGAAAAAAGAAAATCCAGACAAGATGTTCATTCCAGTTAAGGAAAACGCTGTATGTAAATATATGAAAAAGATAACAATAGAAAAAGTAGTCGACTCACTAGTACACAAGCAATACCAAGTAAAGGTGCCAAAACAAATTGCGGACCGGGCTAGGGTTGCTATCGAACGTATGTTGAATATTTCCTAATTGTATAGTCAAATGGATTTTAGGGATATCTTTAGCAGTAACGATATAAAATAGCTAATTTACAATAAGGAATGAATAGACTAATCATGATCCATTTTCATCGAAAAATCAATAGAATTGCTGGAATGGGTTAATGATCCTATAGATATCATGTCTGGTAATGCCAATGCGTAATCTTTGATATTTGAAATATTCACACCTCCGGATATTTCAATTAGAACTTTCTCTCGAAGACCAGATTTTCTCAAATAGGAAATGGTTTTCTGAGCCATTTCGGGCGTAAAATTATCTAACATTATAATATCAGCTCCACTTTTGATGGCCTCTACTGATGATCTCGTATTTCTAACTTCGCATTCTATCATCATATTCTTTCCAGCTTTGAGCCTTGCATTTGTTATGGCACTTTGGATAGAAGTAGTTACCACGAGATGGTTATCCTTGATTAATATCAATTCATCAAGAGTATTTCTATGCGAATGTCCACCGCCTAATTCTATTGACTTCTTATCAAAATATCTTAAACCAGGCGCAGTCTTTCTAGTCCCCATTACTTTTATATCATTTGAAACAGTTTTTACGATGTCTACAAACTTCTTGGTATCAGTAGCAATTCCACTCATACGCATTATCAAGTTTAACGCTGTTCTTTCAGCTTTTAGAATCGCTCTTGTATTACCATTTATTTTCATAACTCTAATTCCTCTTTTTACAATATCACCATCATTGACTAGTGCTTTTGAATCACAGTTGCAAATGTCAAATATTATCTTGGCCTCCTCAAGGCCAGCTACAACCGCAATTTCGGATTTACAAATAATCTCAGAGGATGATTTTAAGTCCTCGTCTACCGTGTATTGACTGGTCAGATCTCCTTGCCCGATATCTTCTCTGAGAAATCTAACAAGGGATTCTCGCAAATTAAAATATTGATTTAGATCTTTTGATTTTCTTTTAAAAGTCAAGTTACTTTTAGTGCATATTTATGCGGAGTTGATATTTGAAGTGTGGCTGCTACCAGCGAGTTCTTTGAATCAAATATTACTATTGTACCAGACCAATCAGAGGAAAGTTCAGTTGATTTGCATATGGGACAAACCTTTCCAACAGTAATTGCTCTACATTTCTTACAGGCAAGTTCTTTGGCCATTTAAGCTGGCACTGTTCCCTTCTTTTCCTTTTCCTTTTCTTTTTGACCACTTGCCGCTGGGTTTTTGGCTTTCTTTATCTCTTCTTCTATCCACTCGAGCGCTCCCAGAAAAGGCTGTCTACAGGTAATTCCTATTTTGCCCATCGCAGAACCTTTCCCCAGGCTAATGGCAGTAACTCTGGCTCTAAGCTTTGATCCAATCTTCAATGATTTGGCGGATTGATTTGCAACTATTACCCCTTGTTTTACGTCGCTTTTCAAATAGTCATCAGTTATTTGAGAAAGGTGTAATAGCGCATCGGTTGGCCCAATTCTTACAAATGCACCAAAATCTGTAATTTCAACAATTTCCCCTTCCACGATTTCTTGCAATTTAGGATAAAATGTTAATGCCTTAAAAGATACCTTGTGAAACGTAGCGCCATCGCCAGAGACCAATTTTCCAACTTTGTTAGTTTTGGCATCAATAATCATAATAACATAACCCAATTCTGGATTTATCATACTCTCATACTTTTCCTTGAGAATTTCCATTGTAGTCTCGTAGAGAGATTTTTTCATCATGCTGGGTGGGATCCTAACAACATCATCCATGTGTATTATCGCAAACATTACTTATTGTCAATTTGTTTAAAGTATCAATTTATGAACCTTTTCATTATTATTAATTTTAGTATCAACACGCATGTCATTGTATGATTTAAATATTCTTTGGAAGAGTACGTTGATATGGTCTCAATTGAGCAAATCATGGCAAAATTACAGACAATAGAAGATCCCGAATTGCATAAAGATATAGTTTCAATGGGCATGATAAAAGACCTTGCGATAAACGATGGAAAAGTTGGATTTACGTTAGAACTTACAACACCTGCCTGTCCGTTTAATAGCGAGATAGAAGAATCTGTTCGAAATTCTATGATGGACTTGGGGATTAAGGATCTTGACCTCAAAGTAACTGCGAGAGTCATGGAAGGTAGATCAATTTCAATGGATGAATTGCTTCCTGGAGTCAAAAATATACTTGCTGTTGCTAGCGGTAAAGGGGGCGTGGGTAAAACAACAGTGTCAGTTAACCTTGCGTTGGCTCTATCAAAGGCTGGCGCCAAAGTTGGTTTACTGGATGCTGATATTTATGGTCCAAGCATTCCGCTAATGTTAGGACTGAAAAACGCACCTGAAGTAATCAATAATAAAATAGAGCCTGTCTTGGCTCAGGGAGTAAAGGTCATTTCAATGGGCTTCTTTTATGAACAATCACAGCAAGCAGGAATCTACAGAGGTCCAATCGTGGCTGGAATTGTAAAGCAATTCCTAACTGATGTAAACTGGGGTGAGCTTGATTACTTGATAATTGATTTACCTCCGGGAACTGGAGATGCACCTTTGACATTAGCGCAAACAATACCTATTACTGGAATAGTTATAGTAACTACTCCTCAAGATGTGGCTATGAATGTTGCAGTAAAGGCAGTAGGCATGTTCAACAAACTGAACGTACCTATCATAGGAGTCATAGAAAATATGAGTTATTTGGAATGTCAACATTGTAATAATAAGATTAGTATTTTCGGTACTGGGGGAGGTCAGAAAGTTAGTGATCAGTTTAATGTTCCCTTTATTGGGGAAATACCTCTGCATCAACAGATTATGTCGGCAAGTGACAGTGGTAACCCGGTAACAATTTCAGAGCCAAATAATAACCAGGCCGTCTTATTCGATAAAATTGCCCGCACTGTGGCTGGTAGAATCAGTATCATTGCCTCTGAATTACAGGATCAAGAGAAGACTGAAAGTGAACAATCAAAAGAACCCGAAAGTGTCAATACCACCTGATATTCTTCAAGTATTAAAAAAGCCATTAGGAAGGCTAATTTTAGACAATGAAATAACTGAAAAAAAAATACGAAAAGAAATTGCGAATAGTAACTCCAAAATAATAACTGTAGGAGACCGTTCTACTGATAGATTAATTTCATTTGATATTTATCCCGACCTAGCAATAATTGATAGAGTTGAGAGAAGGCAAGAAAAAAGGGCCACATTAACGGATATAATGCTAAATCAAAAAGATAAAGATCTAACAAAAATTTCATGTATTAATCCTGCAGGAACCATTACAAAAGAAGCGATAACTAAAATCAAATTTGCTCTGTCAGGTCAAAAGAAATTTATTTTGCAAGTTATTGGCGAAGAAGATCTCTTGACACTTCCTACTTGCTACTTTGCACCCCATAATTCACTAGTGTGTTATGGTCAACCATTGGAGGGGTTGGTTCTAGTACGAGTCAATGATTCAATAAGGCGAAAAGCTAAAGAATTAATGAATTCAATTAATAGTAAACTACTGACGGGGGTATGATGATGTGGTGGCTGTTTGAAATACAAGTGATTGAAAAACCATAATTTTCTGACCCCTAACCGATCATTTTATTAAAATTTCAAAATAAAGCTATTTGCAGAGACAGTCAACATCAAACATGACATGAGCATTCACATTTTGACATTTTTACATCAAAGGAGCAATCGTGATCTGATCCACACGAATCGCCCATAGGCCATTCACCAGGACATTCAGTGTGACGATTCCTTTTACAAAAGAAGGTTAATGTCATTTGAACCCAACACCAATATTGTCATTTGAATATTTGAATATTTATGTTTCGCGATGGCTAAAATAACATAAAGTATATTATTTGAATAAATTTTATATTGTAATGCATGAGCAACAAGGTTGCTATTATTTGTATTACTAAAAATGGAATCAATATAGCAAAAAGAATAAAGGAGAAAATTCCTTCAGCTTTTATTTATTCTCAATCTAAGCATAAAGATTCTTCTGATGGGATTATCTGGTTTGAGAAAAATACAAAAAACATCGTTGAAGAGATTTTCAAAGAATATGATAGCATTATATGTATTTTTTCATTAGGAGCAGTTATTCGTTTGATATCAAATCTATTGGTAGATAAGAAGACAGATCCAGCGGTTATAGTAATCGACGACAAAGCTAACTTTGTCATAAGTGCACTATCAGGTCACTTGGGAGGTGCCAACGCATTGTCCAAATCAATTGCGGATATCCTTAATTCAACAGCTGTCATAACCACGGCTGCCGATGTCAATGAAACGATAGCAGTAGATCTCTTGGGGAATAATTTTAAATGGCGTATTGAAAATTTTGAAAACGTTACTAAGGTGAGTGCTCATATGGTAAACGAAGAAAAAATAGGCGTCTATCAAGATGCCGGTGAATCCAAATGGTGGAATAAAGAATTACCAAAAAACGTAACAGTAGTTCGAAATATTGATGAATTAAGATCAGATGATTTCAAAGCAGGGTTAATCATTTCTGACAAAATCATAGTAGATCCAATACTAGTTAGAAAATCTGTAATCTATAGACCAAAAAGCCTTGTTGTAGGAATAGGTTTTCATTGGGACACCACCCAGGCAGACATAGAAGAAGGAATTATGAAAGTCTTGGAGGAAAATGGATTATCTTTTCTTAGCATTAGAAATCTCTCGACCATAAATAGAGGCAAGTCTCCTATTTCCTTGGGAGCATTTTCGGATAAACATGGAATTCCTCTAGAGTTTTTTGATAAAGACAAGTTGAGTAATGTGACAGTTCCAAATCCATCTGAATTAGTAAAAAAATTTGAAGGTACTTCTAGTGTTTCTGAAGCATCTTCATTACTCAGTTCAGGTGGTGAGCTTATAATTAATAAACAAAAATTCCCGCCAAATCTCACAGTTGCAGTTTCCCGGATAAATTACAATAAACAGGGTGTTTTGATATGAATAGGGCTCTATTACTAATAGATAGGGGAAGCAGGGAACCAGAAGCAAAAGAAGAGTTGGTACAATTATGTAAAAAGATTAAGGAACAAGGCAGATATGTCCTTGTCGATCATTGCTTCCTTGAAGTCATACCACCTTACATTGAGGAGGGTATAAACAGATGTGTCTCTAAGAATGTAGATTCGATAACAGTCATGCCGTACTTCCTATACCCTGGGATGAAATTGAAAGATTCTGTAAAAAAGACAGCCAAGATATGTCATGATAAGGGAATAAAAGTAGTAATAGCAAAACCCCTGAGCTATCATGACCTACTTATTTCAATCATAAGAGATAGAATAAGTAATGCTAGAGTAAAAAATGGAATAGTACTTGAAGATGACAAGTGCGACATACTTGTTATCGGTCATGGAAGTAGTGACAAAACTGCTAGGACTGCATTTATACACACGGTTAACGAGCTAAAACCAAGTTTTAGAAGCGTTACTTTTTGTTTTCTGGAATTGGATGAACCACGGATAGCAAAGGGGATAGAAGGAGTAATCTCTAGTAATCCACATGTAATAATTATAGTTCCCTATTTCCTACACAAAGGAGCTCATGTCAAAAATGATGTTGTGAAAGATATCAATTCCGCTCTAGAAAATCGTAATCCAAAAAAAATTCCCGTGTATATTACAGAACATTTTGGAGTAGATCCCAAACTAGTAAATATGGTTTTAGAAAGGACAAGGGAGGCCGAGGGAAAAGTTGGATGAAGGTAATGACGAATTAAAGAGAACATACAGGGCAAAATCTAGAGACATGTCAGAAGCCGCCCTTAGTATAGAAGAAAACAGTATGAAAATTATTGAATCTGAGATAGGAATTCATGGTTACACTAAGGCGCAATGGAATATTGTCAGAAGGGTTATTCATGCCACTGCTGATTTTGATTTTGCTAAACCTGATAAAAATGGAATTATTTTTTCAAGCAATGCAATAGAAAACGCTTTTGCTGCGTTCCAACAAAGACGCCATATTATTGTTGATGTTGATATGGTTTTGTCGGGAATAAACAAAAAATCTGTATCAAAAATTGGGACCAATTTGATATGTAACATCTCAAACAAGGATGTAGTTGAAATATCAAAAAATCAGAACAAGACTAGATCCACAGTTGCAATGAGATATTCATCAAAAGAAATTGATGGCGGGATAGTTGTGATAGGAAATGCTCCAACAGCTCTATACGAAGTGATCAAAATGGTAAACGAAGATGCAGCAAGACCTTCACTTGTGGTAGGAATACCAGTGGGATTTGTGTCTGCTTTAGAATCAAAACTGGAACTATCAAAGGCCAATGTGGAGTTTATTACAAATATAGGCAGAAAAGGGGGAAGTCCAGCAGCCTCATCAATAGTTAATGCCCTAATGCTAATGTACATCAATAACCTGAATTGATGAGTATGAACACAAAGGCCGCACATACCGCAGAACATGCGTTCATAGGATCGCTTGAGAAAAAATTGAACAAAACATTAAGCGTAAGAAAAGTAGAACATAAGGAGTCGTATAATGTAGCTTTTATCAATGCATCAGAAATACAACTAGATGTTGAAAAGATAACTATGGCACAGAAGGAAGTGAACCGGTTAATCTTAGAGGGTCGAAAAATATTGCATCATTCATTTCCCTCGTTGAATGAAGCCAGGATGAATTTACCGAATCTGAGGGTCAATGAGGCAAGATTGACTGATGCTGATAAGATTACAGTCGTCGAAATAGAGAACCACGATGTTGCTGCGTGTTCTATGGAGCATGTTAATAATTTATCTGAATGTATATTTTTCTTGGTAACTAATTTGTCAAAGAATGCTTCTGATTATGAAATCAAGTTTATGGTAGGCAAAAATGCGATGGACGAAGCAGTCAACGCAATAGAAAAAATTAATATGATTTGTGACCAGATAGGTGCAAATTACAATACTGTAGAGGCAACTATTAGAAGACTTTACAACGAAAGAGAACAGTATGAGGGGCAATTATAGAAAATAACAAATAATATTCTGAATGACATACCAATCCAGCATTTTGAAAAAAATAACATAACTATAATTTCATCAATCTTGGATAATGCAAATTGGCGAATCATTCAAAATTTTGCTGGGGAAAAGATACTGGAATCAAGAACTATCATTATATTAATTAATATTGATGATGCGGATACGGCAAATCTCATATTTGCAAGGAGTGCCGACGTTGACTTGGATTGTGTAAAAATTTTTCAAAATCTCAGAAAGAATCAAGAAATTGCGCTAGGTGGTGGGAAACCAAATTTCGTTAATGCAAAAATAGTTAAATCAATGTCAGACAAAATACTTAAAACTCTAACCGAAGAGTCCTTGAAACTGTTATCATACTGAGGTGACTTATCATTATCATGATTCAACAAACATGATTAACTAGTAGATTCATTAAGGCAAAACCAGAAAATTCATATTCACTAGCTTCAAAATTGTTTTAATTTACACGAGTTATTAATTTTTAAAGTAATTCAATAACGAGTCCTGTCCTGATATATCCTTAAGATCGGAAACTACCACACCCATCCTTCTAATATTATCTAGAGAAATGGAATTATTGACAATTATCTCGTTTATGATTAACAATGAATTCTTGTTTAATTCCTCCAAAGACGCGGAGTATAATTTTAGGCTTTTTGAAATTGATAGGTGTTGGAGATTCTCTAAAATTAATATTACAGTAAGTACTCTGAAAGCCTGTCTCTTATTATTTAGATTCTCAAATACAGATGCGCAAAGAGTGGCAGCTATCATTTTGATCTGTTCAAATTCGGGTTTATTCTTCTTTAAGGTAACAATCTTACCGATTTGCTTTGATGTTCCACGTATTTTTATCTGAGAATAATCAACTGCATTTGAAGCATTTGCCAAAAACGTGGCAGTCTTGTATCCCAACACATCTCTCAACTCAAAAATATTTTTCTTTGATATATCGGAAATAGACTTGATTCCAAGAGAATCCAACTTCAATACTGTTTTTGGACCTACTCCAGGAATATCTTCAATCTTACAGTTTGAGATAAAATTTTTGGCATCGTCCTGATTGACCACAGTTATTCCATTGGGCTTCTTCATATCCGATGCTATTTTTGATATCAACTTATTAGGTCCCACTCCAATGGAGCAGGTCAAATTAATCTGCTCTTTGATATTCTTTTGCAGCGAAGTAGCAAAAATCTTTGCATCATTAAAATCTGAGTTGGTTATCTTTGTAAAATCCACATAACATTCATCAACACTGACCTGTTCGAACAAATCTCCGTAATTTTGAATAATCTTCATAGCGTTCCTGGATATTTCCTGATAATACGGAATATCAGTGGGCAGGAATACCGCCCTTACGTCTTTTAATTTCGATTTTGCCATCCTTATGGGCATTGCCGCCTTGACGCCGTATTTTCGTGCTTCATAATTGCATGTACTGACTACTCCAGAACCCTCATCTCGTCCGGAAAAAACACAAACAACACTAGGAATATCTCTTAATTCTGGCTTTCTTATCTCTTCACATTGCGCATAGAAATAATCAAAGTCAATATGAAATATTATTTTCTTTCCTATACCATTTAAAGAAATATTATCATTCAATATTACTTATTTAAAAAATTCTTGGGATAAAAATTATTCCAGCTTGAGTTTGTATGAAAATAAAAGAGTAATATAATCACAAAAATTTCATATATTTTATGGTATATTCTTATAGTCAATGAATTTATTTTCTTGTTGTTGAGCTAAGTAATTTTTTCGACATTACGTAAATATAAAAGATCACCAGTTAGTCTTGGATTCATTTTGATAAACTCGTTGTACCAAAATAGAAAATGCCTTTTATTTTCATCACTTTTACTATTGATAGTAGCATCCCCCTTGCAAAGCACATTATTTTTATCTGTTCACGCCGAACCTGACGAAAAAACCGAATCAGCTACTGATACCAAGAAATTATCTGACGATGAGAAGAAAGAAGATACTGTTGAGAAGAAAGCAGGTGTCGATGCAAATATCGATAATAACAAGATACAAGAGAAAAGCGTCCCTGTCGCCAAGATGGTTTACAATGGCAAATCATATGCAATGTCACCATTCGTTGTTGTGGAAAATGAAGACTTGAAGAGACTTAACTTCCCACAATTAGCCGATGATTTCCAACCAGTAGCCCAAATATCACAAGATGACAATATTTCCTTTAGCTTTTTAACAAAACCACGGGAAATGAATGCGTTCTTTGTTGACTATGATGCAGATACAACAGAAATGACTCCTCTTCACCGAGTAGGGAAAAATCAATTCAGTTTTACAGATGTGTATGGACCAAATACCCTGGAGCTTAGGGTAATATACCCTGATGGGAAATATGTGACTTATACATGCTTGATTCAAGTAATGAGACCTGAGGTAAAAGAAGTGAGTTTAGATTCCAATTCGAACCTAGTTTCCAACAATAATGATATGTTGAACAGTAATGATAATTCATATCCTGCTACCCAAACATATAATCCTGATTCCTCTGAATTTGGCAAAACATCTCCAGCAGAGGAACAGGTAGCAAATCAATATAATGAAATGTTCAATATGGACAATGAACAAAGTACAAGCCTAGATTCCTTAAATTTCGATCAAGAATCGACAAATAGTTGTGAATATAATGAAATCCCAATAGTAGATGTACAAACTGATACTGATAATAATAATACTAATTCTGACGTGAACACTACTATTCCGAATGCAAAAGCAAGGTGGGCAACATTAGACCTGGGACAAGAACAAAATGTATGTGGTCTTAAGGTAAGTTTCGCAAATGTAGATGACGAAATTAAATTCTTCACGCTTGAATTTTCAAATGATGGAAAAAAATACTCCACAGCAGAGTATTACTCATCAACGGGCACCAACTCACCTTCTGAAATTTATGATCTAAAGGAAGGTCCCATTAAAGCACGATTTATTAAAATAACTGAATTGGACATTACAGAGTCGATCCAATGGATTTCGGATCTTATCGTTTTAGGAAAGACTGCATTATGAACTCTGCACCCTAAGATATAGCTAGCTATTAGTGAGTTCAGTAAAGATTGAACGTCAGGGCTGTACAATCCGTATAGAATTTATCTTATGAAATATATGATAAAAAATGTTGGAATATCCTGTTATTGTTGAAAAGGATGGAATAAAAATCGACCCTGATAAAATGATAGTCGACAAAATGTATTACTGTATTTACGATAATAAGGTCTATATTTTTTACAAAGATGAAGAAAATATGACGCATTGTTATGAGGTAGATAATCAAACAGTAGTCCAAGAAATCGTCAAGAACCCAAATAATTTGGAAGATATACTTCTAAAGCATTCTAAAGAATGAGAATATAAAGCTATCAACAACTTATATTTAGGATTTGGATCTTTACTCATAAATGACTTCAAGTGCTGGCACGAGGCGAGCGAATAATGAAATTTTGATAGGAAAGAAACCTTTGATGACATATGTGACTGCAACACTGGTACAGTTAGCAAATGAGCCGACAGTGCTCATAAAGGCTAGGGGAAAAAGCATAACGCGTGCAGTTGATGTTGCCCAAATTATAGTGAAGCGTATGGATAATATGGGATACAAGATTGGACATGTAAAAATAGGAACGCAGACACTTCAATCTGAAGATGGAAGAGATCGAAACGTTTCAACTATAGAAGTGCAAATATCTAGATGATGTGTTAGCTTTATGAGGTCTATTAAAGGAAAAGAATAAAAAACGACTCTAAATATCCCTTGCTCAATTTGTAGTTGCAAATACTGCTAAAGAAATTTAGTTGTGCAAGAATTAGGATATCAATCGTTTGTTGGAAGGTAGGAAAGAACCTTATATCCTCTCCTGGTTATAATTAGTCAGTTCACTTCTATAGTAACTTGCGTGCTGATTCGCTTATAATCAAATTCTTTTTCTGACACCATTACAGTTCATAGCCAGCTTCTCATCGCAACAAACTGAAAAAATAATAGATGTAATAATCAATAAATGGTAATGGAATATTGTTTTCCAAAAATCCTGTCTATAAGCCTATGAATAGATCTGATATCTCTATAGAATCTGTATTCTTTGATATTGGTTGAATTCGTATTTTCGATTTCAAGAACGAAATAACCTGATGTTCTCTTATTTATGTACATTTTACACTTTATATTTTTATTTGATTCTATTACTATTCCTTCATCAATATCCAGACTTAATAGTTCTTGTGATAATTTTTTTGAGAGAAATATAGTTGAAGACATTGTATTCTAATCTATACTATTAGTTTTTAAATTTTAATCTTGACATTAATACTGGCTACCATATCCACAAGTTTTGAATCAAGATTTAAGTGTAGATCTGATCTAATAAGAGATCAATTTAAAATAAAATTTATTCATGCGCATGTGTTGACGTCATATGAATAATTCTATCAGTTTATTTTGGAGCAAGACGTAATTTCTATCAATAACCACTCCGACATATTTTATTCTGCCCTTCTGAAATACTATGGCAATTTGAGAAACAATAGTTATCCTTTGATAGGGAAATTTACCCTCTTTATGTGCAATCGAAATTTCATCAGGATGAATAAACAAAGGCATTTTGGTCGCCTTTAGATTCTTACTCTCACGTATGTGATTTAACATTCTGATGATAAGTTCCAAATCATGGCTGACATTTGGTAATACAATATTTTCTTCAAAAGTGATTTTTTTGACTGTCTCTTCCTTGGGATTATTTAGCCACGCAATCCGGTGGATACTGGGACGATTGGGCCAATTATCATTGAATTTTGAAATTTCAGAGACAAGATTTAGGATTTCTGTCATCGTGACTTTTAGATTTGATTCAATTTTTTTCGCATTATTTGAAATAATCTTAGCAATTTGTTCCTTGACGTCCTCAATATTTTCGACCCGTGTTCTATTAGGTAACAACATACATTAGACGACCTCTAAAAATTAATCAATTATTCATGATTTTGCTCAACTTGACAATTTATCAGGGCGCAATACTTCAAAGCTAACAGCTCCGTTTTTGTCAAGAAAATTTCAACCCACTTGGACTTGTATAGCCTTTAAGATCATCTCCAACTACTATATCTTCTTCGGGAGGTACATATTCGATAACTCCATGTCTTTCTGTTCCCGGGTATTTCTTTTGTGTTGCAAGAGCTACTATTACAAATGCAACAAACGATATTACAGGTGGTATCATTGTATCAAGCCCGGCAAGTTCCAGGGGAATGATGAAGAAGAACAACAATCTAAGGGAAGTTCCTAAAATTAAGGATGTGATTGCGGCTGGAAAATTTGCTTTTCTCCAAAATAGACCCAATGTCAGAGGAGCCCATGCGCCTGCAAACACTATATCAAAAGCCAAGATAAGATAGACGCCAGGTTGAGGCAATAAATAACCCAAAATAAATGCAGCAGCCATCATTGGAATAGTAAATATTCTTGTAGTTCTCAGTAGATTTCTATCTTGCATACCTGGTTTCTTGAACCATTTTTTCAGTATGTCGCGTTGAATGATGTTCCTTGACATGACACTTGATATTGCAAGTAATCCTCCATTTGCCGTTGACATTGATGCTCCTAAGACTCCCATTAGTAAAGCAATTCCAATTGCAAATGGTACGTGATTTATGGCCAGTTCAGGATACGCTGTAAACGGATCTGCTAAACTTGGCAGCAAGTATAGTGCAACAATGCCAATCATGCTGGTAGGAATTATTGTTAGCAGAGTCAATCCTCCACCCATGAACGCTCCCCTTCGTGCAGTCTTGCCATCTTTCGCTGCAAAAACCCTTTCCATAAAATCTAGGGCGACTATATCACCTAGACCCAATGCCATAATTCCCGCCCAATTAACAAGCGCTCCATTTCCCATATCTGTTAGTCCTGAAAGGTCAAGATATGAGGGTGGGGCATTACCCAATATAGTACCAAAATCGATTCCCGCAAAGCCTCCAGCAAAAAATATGAAGGCCGCCCAAAATGCAGCTATAGCCAAGTAAATTTGGAAGATGTCCGTATATGCCGAAGAAAAGAGTCCACCAGCAAAGGTGTAAACAAGTACTACTAGGGCCGCTATTAGCATTGCCCAGAAGAAATCAATGTGTAACACGGTAGAAAGGATAAAACCACTGGCTGCGAAGTTACCAGCCACGAGAACTATAAAGCTGATCATCATAAGTACACCAGATATTCCTTCTGCGCCTGCTCCAAACCTTCTGTAGTAAAAGTCCGGAAGAGTAAGCATTGTCATCTTGTTCAATTTTTTGCCATAAAATGCTCCTGTAAGGATTAAACATACGGCAAGTCCTATAGGGATAACAGCTCCGGCCCAAAAACCGAATTGATAAACCAGAGAAACATTCCCAAGAGAGGAATTCCCATCGATTGATTGAGCAGCAAGCATAGTACCTACAAAAAAAAGCGGAAGACTCTTACCTGCAACCATATACCTTTTACTGCTCTTTTTTACTAATCTTGAAGTTAATGTTCCGACAATTAAAGACGCAGCCAAAAATGCAATAACACCGACTCCGTACCAGTCAAGTGATACCATCCATCAGTGTTATTTTGCTATATATTTAAGGATTTAATGAAATTAAACATTAAGCTGAGAATTTTTCAATTTATTATAAACTTGTCATTGTTATTTCTAAAGATTGATGCCATAAATACACTATCTGGTCAATTATCAGTTTGTATATTACGATTTGTTTCAGCAAAACTTAAAAAATATACCACCTTAGAAGAATGGAATAAACATGGGTATGGAGTTTTATGGTAATTCCTACAAAGGTAACGATGAACCTATTTTTGTTGGAATTCCTACGTTCTTGAAGCTACCTTGGATAAGAAGTCACGAAGAGCTAAAAAGTGTCAAGCCTGATGTCGCCATAATTGGAGAACCTTTTGACTTTGGTACCACTATTCGCCCTGGAGCGAGGTACGGTCCTCGTGCTATAAGGGCCGCCTCAACAGTACCATCTCCACCTTATGAACACTTCAATATTGAAACGGGGGTAGATCCATTTGGTGTTTTTAGAACTGTTGACTATGGGGACGTAAACGTATCTCCTGGTGACGTGGTTGAATCTCATAGGAGAATGACAGATAAAGTGAAAGAAGTTTTAGATATAGATGGTATTCCAGTCATGCTTGGCGGGGACCATTCGATAACTTTTGCTAACGTGCGTGCTTTTGCAAAGAAGTATAAAAATATTGGAATGATCCATATTGATACGCACGCCGATTGTGCTCCACAGGGTTTAACTGGTTTCAAGTACGATCATGGTGCACATATTAGAAGAATAATGGAGCTTGGGTGTCTTAAAGGAAAGAACTATACTCTAATAGGACCACGTGGCTATTGGCCGGGACCTGATTTGTATAAATGGATGGCAGATCAGGATTTCCAATGGTTCACAATGTTGGATGTTGAAGAGCTTGGGATAGACAAAATAGCAAAAGAGGCGGCCGATAGAGCTAATGATAACGTTGATGCAGTCTATATAAGCTGGGATATCGATACATTTGATCCTGCGTTTGCCCCTGGTACAGGTGAGCCTGAACCAAATGGTTTGACATCGAGGGAGGGTATGAGACTGATGAGGCTTCTTTCAACATCGTTTGATCCAGATAGATTTGCGTTTGATTTGGTTGAGGTTGCTCCCAACTATGATGTGAGTGATGGTAATTCGTATAATGGCGGTATTACCTCGGGTTTGGCTAACAGACTAATAGTGGAACTATTAGCCGGATTATCCTTAACTAAAAAGGGCAATACTGAAGGAAATCCTGTGCGACCTAAATTCTATAGAGGACTGGGTAACACATATGACTTTGGTAACGGACCAAAGGCCAAAGTTCCAAAAAGGCCTTCCATAGATTATGGGAAAAAATCCAAAAAATAAGTCATGGATAGGTTACTACTCTGATAGACATCACAGTTACTGTGCAAGGAGAACCTGATACGGTACCTTTAACAAGAATTTTTCGATTTTGCAATAAGGCTGACTACATCATGCTGTCAAAATTAATAAAATCTATAAATGATAAATTATCAAAAGATATAAGGATAAACCTCAATGAAGCGTTGTACATTTATCTCAATTACATAATCAAAGAATTGCGTTTGTCTAGGAAAGCAAACGAAATGATAGTAAATGCTTCAGCGCTCCTAACACCAGACAAGGTGATGATCGGAGTACCAGAGAGCCTCCGAAAGATTAGTTTCGCCGTGCTGATGCAAAATTCACAAAGGCTAAAAATCACAATAAAAGAACCTATTTCGACCTCAGGTTACATTCTAACTCCTTGAAAGACACGATGTGATAAATAAGAATACCACTGATGGGTAACAGAATCTAAATAATCTTGTCACAAATAAATCACAAATAAAGTGATAAAATAAACCTCTCATTCTAATAAGAATACATATGGTTACAAGTCTGTATCAATATGGCCTAGTAATAATGATGCATTGGTCTTTGCTGTTTTCCTAGCTTATCAAAATGATCATGAGGATCATTTCCTCCTTTATGCGAATGTGTAGTGCCGTCCATATGGGTATGAGTGTGCCCATGTGTTTCAACTGGTTTTTTCATCAGTACGTCATCGACTCTCATAAGCAAAATAATGACTTCGGTAGCAGTATTAAGAATCTGTTCCTTTACCATTAAAGGTTCTATAACATGCAATTCCATCATATTGCCTATTTTTCTTTCTAATGCGTTTATTCCATACCATACGCGATCATTGTTGAAATTATCTTTCTTACTTTTTTTATTATTCTTTGATTGTGATTGAGAGTAAACTCTTTGCCTGAGATGCGCTCTCATATCAACAGTGTTCAACCCCGAGTTTCTGGCAATTGTTAGCGGGATCTCCTCAAGGGCTTCTGCAAACTTTTGAATCACAATCTGTTCCTTTCCTGGTAATTTATATGATCTCTCTTTTATTTGCATAGCAATAAATGCTTCTACGGCGCCACCTCCAGGAACTATTTTTGGATCCGAAATAAAATTCCTCAAAACATAAATTGAATCTAGTATAGTACGATGAAATTCATCGAGAATTTTTTTTGAATTAGCACGCAAAAGAAATGTTATCGACTTCGGATTCCTACAACCATTAACGAAAACCATTTTGTCATCATCAACTGTTTTTTCATACACCTTAGCAGCATATCCCAGATCATTGCCGTTTATGCTATCCAGATCTCTGACGACCCTGGCTCCGGTAGCCTTTGCTAGCCATAACAAATCGTTTTCTTTAATTCTTCTTACAGTTAACATCTTGTTCTTGGCAAAATGATTTATTGCCAAGGAATCGATCCCACCACGCGAAAAAATAACATTCGCACCTGATTCAATTACACATTCAATCTTTTGAAGTAAGTTACTGTTTTTTTTCTTTATGAACGATGTCATCTCGCTAGGATCTGAAATTATAATTTCGGCAGCAGTTTTTGTCCGTTCATCCTGAATGTCGCTATCAAGAAGCAAAATCTTTGCGTTTTCAATAATTCGGGGCATTGACGAATCATCTATTGTCTTGTCTATTACAGTTCCATGAACAAGCTCCGTATCAGAGCTATTCCCTATTTTTTCCTCTATCTTAATATCATCTATTTCAAGATAGTATCTTGAAAAATCAGCGATTTCACAAATTCCGTCAACAACAAAACTGGGAATAACTATATCTTCTGTAAAGTGAGATACAGACTTTGATCTCAAACAAGTCTCAATAAGATATCTCATTATCTTTATATCATGATTAGTTGTTTCAATGGAAACCTTCCTGACAATTTCAAGTGCCATGTGCAATGCATTTTGATAACCTTCTGAAATTCTGCTTGGTGATACACCCATTTCTAATAGTTCTTCTGCTTTTTCGACTAGGGCACCGATAAGCACAACGACTGATGTAGTACCATCACCGACGGCATTATCCACCGCATTGGAAGCTTCAATAATAACCTTAGCGGCAGGATGCTCAACATCAATCTTTCTTAGAAATGTTGCACCATCCTTAGTAACAGTCATCTCACCAAGAATGTCAATAAACATTTTTTCAAGTCCTCTGGGACCCAGAAAGCCTTTAACAAGGTCAGCAATCAATCTCGCAGCTAAAAGATTGTATCTCCTTGCTTCAGTTCCATATGTTCTTTTAAGACCATTACCAAATAACTGCATATTTTTATCATTCATGAAGAACTAATCTTTAATTGATAATTTGAGATCAATTATAAATATCTGACTTTTATAATAAAATTTGATCTTACATGTTTCTATCGCCCAGAGAAATTGATAAATTATATATTTCTATGAGTGCTGAAGTCGCACGAAAAAGAAAAACAAGGGGTTTAAAACTCAATTATCCTGAATCGGTGGCTCTGATAGCAGATCATATTCTAGAAGGAGCGCGAGATGGAAGATCAGTTTCTGAACTCATGAATTCAGGAAGACATGTGTTGAACAAAAACGACGTATTGCCCGGAGTTCCAGATCTAGTACAGAGCGTTCAAGTAGAGGCCACGTTTGACGATGGTACCAAACTGGTGACCGTTCATAATCCTATTGTATGAGGTGTGGCAAGAAATGATTCCCGGTGAATATTTTTTGTCCAAGGAACCAATACTGGCTAATGTAGGGAGAAAAACAATCAAAATTAGGGTAGCAAACACAGGAGACAGACCGATTCAGGTTGGCTCGCATACACATTTCTTTGAAACTAATAAGGCCTTATCGTTCCAGAGAAGCAAGACATTTGGATTTCATCTAAACATTCCGTCAGGAACCTCGCTAAGGTTCGAACCGGGAGATTCGAGAATTGTAGAAGTAACAGAATTTGGGGGTAAAAAAACCGTTTTTGGTTTTAATAGTCTTGTTAGTGGTAAACTAACAAAAAAACAAAAAGAAATTTCTCTTTTGAAGCTTAAGAAAAAAGGGTTTAAGGAGGAATAATAATCATGGTTCTAAAGATTCCTAGGAAACAATATGTGGAGCTATATGGACCGACAAAGGGAGACAGAATTAGATTAGGAGATACTGATCTTATAATAGAAATCGAAAAAGATCTATTAGTGTACGGAGATGAACTAGTTTTTGGAGGAGGCAAAAGTATTCGAGATGGAATGGGGCAGGCGAGTGGAATAAAGAGCAAATGTTCGCTAGATCTTGTTATTACCAACACCATACTGATCGATCCTTTGATGGGTATTATCAAAACAGACATAGGCATCAAAGATGGATTGGTCCTGGCCATAGGTAAGGCCGGAAATCCAAATGTGATGGATGGTGTGCACGATAATCTTATCGTATCTGCAAATACAGAAGTTATTTCAGGAGAGCACACCATCTGTACCCCCGGAACGATTGATACTCATATACATTTTATTTCACCCCAACAAATAGTTGAAGCAATATGCAGTGGTACGACTACCATGATAGGAGGCGGTACCGGTCCTTCTGAAGGTACCAAGGCTACAACTTGTAGTCCAGGACCTTGGAATATTCATAGAATGCTGGAGTCGTTGGATGAATACCCATTAAATTTTGGATTATTGGCAAAAGGAAATGATTCATTAGAACCGGCGCTATTAGAGCAAATAAGTGAAGGGGCATGTGGTTTAAAGCTTCACGAGGACTGGGGTACCACTCCAGCCACGATAGACGCAGCTCTAAGAGTTGCAGACAAAACAGACACACAAGTAGCAATACACACTGACACACTTAACGAATGTGGATATGTAAATGATACAATAGACGCAATATCAGGAAGAACTATTCATACATATCATACAGAGGGAGCTGGCGGAGGGCATGCACCAGATATACTAAAAATTGCCGGCGAAATTAATGTTCTACCTTCATCAACGAATCCAACAAGGCCATTTACTGTAAACACTCTTGAAGAACATCTTGATATGATGATGGTCTGTCATCATCTTAATCCATCAATATCAGAAGATGTTGCATTTGCTGAATCAAGGATAAGGGCAGAAACAATAGCTGCAGAAGATGTATTACACGATATAGGCGCTATAAGCATGTATTCTTCGGATAGTCAAGCTATGGGCAGAGTGGGAGAAGTTACAACAAGGGCTTGGCAAACTGCTGACAAAATGAAAAAGATGTCCGGAAGACTAAAGCTAGAAAAAGGAAATAACGATAACCTACGCGTAAAAAGATATCTAGCAAAACTGACCATAAATCCTGCGATAACACATGGAATCTCAGACTATGTGGGATCATTGCAACTAGGGAAAATAGCCGATATAGTAATTTGGACACCACAATTTTTTGGGATAAAACCAAAACTCATTATTAAAGGTGGTTTTATTGCATATTCTCTAATGGGTGATGCAAATGCCTCTATTCCAACACCAGAGCCTGTCTACTATAGGCCTATGTTCGGCGCCAAGGGGAAAGCCAGATATTCTACATCAGTAACATTTACCTCAAAAGCGGCGATAAGAAATGGCCTTCAAGAGAAATTAGGTCTCAAGAAAAAACTCTTACCAGTGAAAAACTGTCGCAATATATCCAAGAAAAATATGGTGTACAATAATTTGATACCTAAAATAGAAATCGATCCGGAGACATATATTGTTAAAGTAGATGGAAAGTTGGCGACTGTCGAGGCCGCAAAAGAGCTCTCATTGTCGCGATTGTACAACTTGTTCTAGTTTACTATCATTGAAAATCGGAATAATAATGCTTATATATTTTGTAAATACAAATTGATTCATGAATCCGGTTCGCAATGAAAAAGAAGTCGAATCAGTAGCAAAGAGAGCAACAGAGGTACTATATGGTAGCAATACTGAGAATTTGAAGGTTAGAACTCTTCTTCCATATCCAAATGAACAGAATAGAGAAGCTTGGGACGCTCAAATAACTTTCTTGCTTGACGGTCTACAATATACAGTCGACCTGTTGATAAATGAAAAAGATGGACAGATTACAAATGCAAGGCTGATAGACACAATGGTTCCATTATAATTTCAAGTCAAACAACACCGGAATTTTTTCCTAAATCTACCAATACACATTGATGGCATAGTTTGAGTTAGTTAATAACAAGACTGACCAAAATGCCATTTTATGACTCAAGCTTATCTAACAAACATACAAAATGAAATCCCAAACCCTGTTATTAGTAAAAAATAAACAAACAGTGGGAATTTTAGTTCTTGCAATTGTAACTGTACTATTTTTGGTGATTCCAGATTTAGTTGGAATGGAGATTTCAATATCTCTGAGGCTTACTTCATTAGTGCTTTTAGGAGTATATGTTCTACTCTCTTTTGAAATCGTTCACAGGACTACTGTAGCTATGGTAGGAGCAGCATTTGTTATACTGATGGGTATCACAACAGGGTTATTTGATGCATCTGTGAGTTTCGACTTTGCTATCAGCGCCATCGATTTCAATACCATTGGGCTATTGCTAGGAATGATGTTGATCGTTGCAATATTGGGTCAGACTGGAATTTTCGAGTACCTTGGTATAAGGATGAGCAAAGCATCGAGCGGAAATATGTGGAAATTGTTGGTCATGTTTTGCATATTTACTGGAATTATTTCTATGTTTATAGATAACGTTACCACTGTCCTGTTGATAGTTCCAATTACTATTTCAGTATTTAGGACACTCAGGATATCTCCAGTTCCGTTTATTATTGCTCAAGTACTTGCGTCAAATGTAGGGGGAACGGCGACATTGATTGGAGATCCACCAAATATATTAATCGGTTCTGCTGTGAACATAGATTTTACTTCATTTATTGTTAATATGGGTCCTACAATTGGGGTTTCTCTGTTGGTATCATTATTTATTCTAAAATTTCTGTTCAGAAAAGAACTTTCGCAAAGTCCCCATAATTTTGAAGAATTGTTGTCGCAGGATGAGAAAGTCCTCATCAAGGATAGATCAGTTTTAAAAAAATCATTAGTAGTGTTAACTGCAGTTATTGTTCTTTTTGTAATACACGGGAGTCTCAAGATAGAACCTTCAATCATAGCACTTAGTGGTGCGGGTATATTGATGGTTCTGGCAAAGTCGAGACCTGAACACATTTTGAAATCTGTGGATTGGTCAACCTTGATCTTTTTCGCAGGTCTTTTCATTATTATTAGCGGTGCAGAAAAAGCAGGAGTAATTGATCTATTGTCAAGCACAGTACTGCATATTAGCGGAGGAAATCCGTGGATATTATTCTTTATGATTATTTGGTTATCTGCCATAGCAAGTGCATTCATAGACAATATTCCCTTTGCTGCTACTATGATCCCTCTCATATTTACCCTCTACAATAATGAATCAGTAGCTGCAGTTTTTGGAAATATGGATATCAGTCCATTATGGTGGGCATTGTCACTTGGAGTTGGTTTGGGAGGAAACGGTACAATAATAGGTTCAAGTGCAGGGATTGTAGCCACAGGGTTGGCCGAAATTAATGGCCTCAGAATCACCTTTAATCAATTTCTTAAAGTCGGGTTTCCTTTCATGATAGTCAGTGTAGCGGTTGGTTCTATTGTATTACTCATTGACGTATTAATAAGGCTAAATTTTGCAGCTATGTTATAATTCTTCTTTCAAATCTTCAAAACAAAAAAGCATCATTCTTATTTTAAGAAACATCCATTTCTCCGATATACTTTATTAGCATTGACAAATTAACATTATATTAAGTTTAAGAGGAGCTTGATTCATTCGATTCTGCTTCTGTCCCCTTGCCAGGGGCTATTTGTTTTCCCTTTCCCTTTGCTGCCTTCTTTGTATTTTCAAGATATGCTACAGTCATTGCAAGATTTCCAAATCCCATTGAATTTAGACTTTCTGAGGGAATCATTACTATGGTATTACCCTGTACCTTAATGGATTCATAAAGCATATTGGATTGCCTTAATGCATATGCAACAGGATTGTCTGAATATACAGTTGATGCTTCTTCAAATTTTTTAGCCACCAGGACTTCTGATTCTCCATAGGTAACCCGTGCACTTTTTTCACGTTCAGCTTGAGCTTGCATAGACATTGCTGCTTCTAACTCTCGTGGAATAATAACTTGGCGAACTTCAACTCCCGTTACCTGAATACCCCAATCTACAGCTTCCTGAGAAATAACTGATTTGATGTGCAGGTTAATTTCCTCTCTTTTTGATAAGATATCCTGAAAAAGAGACGATCCAATATTGTTTCTTAATGTAGTTTGAGATACCTGCTTTATCATTTCATTAAAGTTCTCAACATTTAGTATGGCATCTCTGGCTCTATCTTCAACTATTTTGTATCGCAATATTGCATCGATAGTAACAGGAACATTATCCTTTGTAAGCATCTTTCTGCAGTGAACTCTCTTACCTTTTCACGTATGTCGACTACCAATGCGTTTTCAATAAAAGGTATTCTGGTTCGCAATCCAGGGCCAACTTGTCTATTGAACTTGCCGAGTCTAAGTATAATCGACCGCTCGTACTGTTTTATAATAAAAAGAAATGATGCTATAATGGATATTATTCCAAGAACGGTAGTTGCTATGACGGTTTCCAAACTTTGAAAAGTTAATCCAATAGAGATTCCAAGCAATATAACTACAATTCCAAGGGCCAATAATCCCCCGGAACCTCCATGATCGACTACTCTATCAAATGAAAGGAATCTTGAATCATCATTCACAATCAAATTTGACCAGGCCATAATTTAGCATTTTCTGTATGTAACAAAGAGTGCGACGAACGAGTCTTGAAATGATGTCGAAATTAGTTCATCTTAAAGTCCAACTAACTATTTTGCATAATAATTAATATTTTGTTGTCTCAACAATTAGCTGATTGATAATTTTTGATAGATTAACTCGAAGTAATATTTCTATAGCTACAACAAATAATATTGTCAGAATTTTTGTATGTGGTCCTACTCTCGATGACAATTGCCACGTAGGACATGCAAGAATTTTTGTACTGGTAAGCCTAATATGTAGACTACTACAATCACGAAACTATATCCCCAATGTGATAGTAAACATCACTGATATAGATCCAAAGTTATACGAAAATAACATCAATACTAATATTATATTTAAAAACCTAATAGATGATCTAGATAGACTTAATATCGGTGATTTAAATTATGCAAGAGCTACAGATTATGTTCATGAATCAAAGTATCTGATTGAAAAACTAATAAAGACCGAATTCGCTTATTCTGCGAATGGTAACGTATATCTGGACACTTCTAAATTCCCATCGTACGGAGCTCTTTCACACTTATCCAAAAAGGAACTATGGAATCAAAGATATGATATTGATATTAATAAACGAAACGTTACGGACATTTTTTTATGGAATACAAGTGACAACTACGGAACCCAGTATAATGATAGGATTTTTGGAAACGGTAGCCCTTGGTGGCACATCCAAGATACAGCTGTGGCGATATTTCATTTTAATGGTAATTATGATATTCATATCGGGGGCGTCGATTTATGCTACCCACATCACGAAGTACTGCGTGCACTTCTTATGGCGATCTCACACAAAAAGAATCCTGTAAAGTGCTGGATGCATGTCGGCATTCTAGACATTGAGAGTACAAAGATGTCAAAATCTTCTGGGAATGCAATCTATATCAAGGATCTATTGAAAAAATTTGATGCAAATACTCTAAAACTCTATTTCTACTCGCTTGATTACAAGAAACTAATGCATTTTAAAATTTCAGAATTAGGAAAGTTCGAGAAAATGAACACACTGATAAGAAACATAGTATCTAACTCGGCTCATGTGAGCAAAAATTACGATACCAAGAAGTATTATGTTGATGAATCTAAAATGTCAGAAACAGATACGTTTAAAAAATTTAGAAATTTTATTGATAATGATCTTGATACGCACAATGCGCTGACGTTATTCCTGCAAACAGTAAAGGATCCGAATAAGATGAATGAAGCGAGAAAGATGATGACAATTTTTGGACTTGAATATTGAATATATTAATGACAATGAGTCATCTTTTTGTTATCTTTGGTCTAGAGCACATCAAAAGATAGATTGCGTAGAATTATTTTCAAACGATAAACTAGGAGATGATTATTTTTTTAATAGGTTAAACATTAGATATCCATGTAACAATGTTGTTGAAATCCTAGATTTCATAAAGAGTAATCATACTAGTGACATCAATACTTATTACATACACTTGATATGCGATACAAAGAATTCTATCAATTTGAGTCTGCCGAAATTCGGTACTATGAAAATCTTGGGTTTTGATGTCCATAATAATTATGTACTCAATACTACCAAAAAAATTGGGATAGAACAAGTTTACAAACATAATTTAGAAGAGTGGATTGATATTTTTTGCAAGTCTTTTGATTCAGTTGATATCAAAGATCAAGTAACAAGTATTATTTCTAAACACCACAGAAAACTAACATTATTAGTTGCGCGTTACAATTTGGATCATGGGACGTATCCTGTGGGTTGTTGTTTGTTATTTGAAAAAAATAATAACATAGGACTATATTGTTTGGGAACTGTTCTAGATTTTAGAAAAAAAGGGGTGGCAAGGCAATTAATAGGTAATGCAATAAAAATAACAAAGGATAATGACTACAATACACTGGTTTTGCAGACTCTGACTGAAGAAAAATATGACGAGTTATATAAAAAGTTAGGTTTTAGAACTATTTACACAAAGAAGTTGTTTACTTTTAATCTAAATTGATAAAGTAACAAAATTTGAATTTGCAGTTTGCATACGAAATAATATGAATTTTGATTGCCGGATGAATCTTTATATTAACATACATATTCAAATTCCAAGGGCTCGTAGCGCAGATCATTTCATGTTTTGAGGTGAGCGCAAAATGGATAGCGCGGACGCCCCCTAAGCGTCAGGTCGAGGGTTCAAATCCCTCCGGGCCCGAACTATAGCGTGTATTTATCAGGTTCTTCATACCATATACATATCGTTGCAAGTATCTATTCCAGAGAACCGATTAAATGCATATTATCTACTAAAAGCTCTAGTAAGATTATGGGACGCAAGGATTGGTATTACGTCCATCTTCCGAAGCTCTTAATTAAGAGACTTGATATCTTTCTCGAAAGTCCCCAAGCCAAACGTATAGGCATGCACAATAAACCAGAGCTATTAAGAAGATTGATTAATGATTTTCTTGAGGAACAGGAAACACTCTACAGTAGATTAGAGTCTATCGAGGAATTTATATCAGAGATAAAAGAATCTGATCATGTTCTCATTGCTTTTAATGATAAATCGCAATTTGAGCAGATAGTATTTAATTTTGTGAGAAGAGGCATTATTAGCAACAACATAATTGTGCTTTTTATCGCCGCTAAGGATGAGTCACAATTTATACAGGCCCTTAACAAGATCAAAAATATAAATTCACATTTTTCCTCACAAGATATAGTGATTCTTAGAGCAGATGACTATCATCAAGGTGGAATATATTTGATAGAACCAATTCTTAAAAGATTGGAAGGCATTATAAAAACAGCTCGGGATAAATCTAAATCTGGGTTGAGTCTAATTGGTACCTTACCAGGAGAATTGATAGAACAGGGCAAACATGATGAGGCTCATAATATTGAAATTCAGTTTAATGAAGCCATTCACAAATCTGAAATTCCTGCCACATTTCTATGCTTATATAGATCTCTTCCGAAAGCGCTTGAAGGCCGTTTCTCCGGATGTCATGATCTCATAATCAAACGCGCTGTTACTTCTACTGGGTTACAATAGTTTACCTATCGGAAACGATTCAGGTAACGAAACAGGAGGCCTTTGTCTTACAGTAAGGAGCTGGTAAGCCCTAAATTTTAAATATAAAGAGAGAATTTTTGACCGTTATGAATAGACAAATTTCAAATCAAACACACAATGCAATAATGCACTACAAAAAGGTAACGATTGATGACCTCTCTGTGTTCTACAGAGAAATTGGAGACCATAGTAATCCAACGCTCGTGTTGCTTCATGGATTTCCTTCTTCTTCTCATCAGTACCGCAATCTTATGCCTGCCTTAGCGAGCCACTTCCATGTCGTTGCGCCAGACTATCCTGGATTTGGTAACTCAGAATTTCCGACACCGGATAAATTTGACTACACGTTTGATCGCATCTCCGAGATAATGGAAAACTTCTTGAAGACCATAGGCTACACACAATTTGGACTTTACATGCAGGACTATGGTGGTCCCGTTGGATTCAGAATCATAACCAAACATCCTGAATGGTTAGAATGGTTAATAGTCCAGAATACAAACGCCTATGAAATTGGCTTTACTAGTGCCTGGGATCAACTACGTAATGCACTTTGGAAGAAGCGCACTCCAGAGTCCGAAGCTCCTCTATTTGGGTTCCTCCAGGCTGATACGATAAAGCAAATCTATCTTCACGGTCACAAGAATCCGGAAGTTATCAGTCCTGACAACTGGAACATGGATGTGAGTTTTATGGAGCGGCCAAATGCTCGACAGGTACAAATGGATCTGTTTTATGACTACCGGACGAATGTGCAGCTGTACCCAAAATGGCAAAAATTTTTGCAGGACCATCAACCAAAATCACTAATTTTCTGGGGGCAAAATGACATATTCTTTACTCGAGAAGGAGGAGAAGCATACCTCAAGGACCTGCCTAATGCCGAGATGCATAGACTTGATTCAGGGCACTTTGCTGTGGAAGATTGTCTTGATGATATTGCCAGTGGGATCATCCACTTTTATAAAGAGAAGGTATCGAGTGGAAAATAAGCAGGTGCTGTGAATGCGAAATATCAACGGTTTAATAAGAATGATATGGATGGGGAGCACGCTCGCAGTTTTGTTTTCTGCGAGTACTTTTATCTCCACCACCATCACACAACAAAAAAGCGTGTACGGAATTGAGAACAGTATGACAGCCGAGCAAATGACTTCAGAACCTGTCCAAATGAAACAAAACCTTTCGAAAACTAATATTCCAGTGACTCTGCCACTGATTAATGGTTACGTGAAAGGACATGAGGTGTCGTACATAACGACAGAAGCATCAGATAAAAAAGTAGCAGATCATTTGACAAATCTTACCGGCGCTAGGGTTACTTATGCACCTTCATTGAATTACACACCAGCAGCCTCCCTTGGAAATATATATGAATTCAAAAATGGAATAAAAGGAACCGGACCTGAGGGATTCCAACCAAATGTGGCCGATTCCCAACCTGGCGATCCAGGATATAGTCCAGTTTGGCGGATCAATCTTGTAGAATGGAAACAGGGTATTGCACCAAGAGAACTAAAATCTGAAACTGATATTGTTGCTGCCCGAGATAAAGGTGATCTGTCAATAGAACCGGCGAATGTTATAGTCAACTGTCCATTTGTAAAGTGGAGTGGTGGCTCCCTGAAAGAAAGAGCAGACAAGACATTAACCGATGAGACAGCGTATGGTGGCGGTCAGGTCCTGAGTATCAACACGAAGAAAAATCAAGTTACCTTCGTCGGGCACAGAGGATTTGCACCCGACGGCTCTACAATTTACTATATTGCAACGGACGCTTCAGTGAAGGACCTAGCTGACGCACTGGGAGTAGTATTTGCGAACAAAACAAGCTCTTCATTAAAGAGTGGGGCTTCATCAGATCTATTCGTCTTCACCAATGGTATCAAGGGTACTGGTCCTATGGGATTTCAAGCTAGCGTAGCATCAACAAACGCAGGTGAAGAAGCGTATAGTCCACTGTGGAGAATACAGGCAACCACATGGAAGGATCCCTCTCATGCACAATTACTAACGACACCAAAGGAAATTTCTTCAATGGCCTCTGAGGGTAAACTTACAATTGAAATCGCAGGAGCCATAGTTAACTGTCCATTCGTGGAAGTACCATGAAGTACGTAGGAGACAGAATTTTATTCTCCCACTTTTTTTACTATAGAACTATGTTATAGCCAGTGCAAGTATGCCTAAATCAATATCAACCAGATTATTGAAAGGAACTTAACTTATTAAGGTAGAGAAATATGGAATGAAAAGAGAGAAACTAATCACAGCTGCAATAATTTTGTGTTTTTTTGGTGGTTTGGTGGGAGGTCCTGTAGCTAGCCTATTTGATTACTATGCATCCCCTGAAGAACGATTTAGACTTTTCATAATTCCAGAGTTTATTGGATTTATCAGTGCAGGTTTTCTGGTTTATTACGGAAAATCAAAGGGAAAGCAGGACGGATAGCTCCTCAAAGGTTGCCGTTTTTTTGGGTACAAAATTAGGTATAAAGAAATGCACATACTAAAGAAGCCGTGATAAATCATCATGAGAAAGCCGGTATCAAGTGTGAGTGGATAACCGAAGTAAAAACAACCAATTAATTGCTATTCATTTTCATTGTAAGTTTATTTTGATACTAAATTACCATGTTGTTTAAAATAAGCTGGAAAAACGAGTGATATCGCTATCGTCTAAGTGTCATTTCTGTTTCAATACTCCCTTTGACATCGGTGAATGATATAGATAAAACTCATAGAAGACTCTAAATAATAATTAATAAGATATGCCCTTGAAGAATCAATGATTTGAGTTTTAGATGAACCTTGACCTTCCCTTTTATTGTCAAGTGAAATCCGTAATAAGGGCAATAAAAACTATGAAGTGGAATTTAGATTTTAGTTACTTTAGAAAATGGATACTCATCGGTTTTATACTTGGTGTAGTTGCAGGGTTAGCCGCAGTGGCTCTATTTCTCTCAGTTGAATTGTTCACGGGCATATTTCTTAAAATAGGAACAGGATATTCGCCCCCATTGGCAGGAGGTTTTCAGGCTAATTTGTCCTACACACTGTTTATCGAAAAGCCGTGGCTCATACCATTAATAACCGGTTTGGGGGGTTTACTGGTTGGGTTAATTACAACAAAATTCTCTCCCGAATCTGAAGGTCATGGAACAGACGCAGTAATTGATGCATACCACCACAAAAGCGGTAACATACGAACTAGAGTTCCTCTTCTTAAAGCGGTCACATCTTCAATCACGATAGGAAGCGGTGGAAGTGGGGGCACTGAAGGACCTGCGGGTCAGATAGCAGCAGGTTTTGGATCAATCATAGGCAAAATATTCAAGCTGAACGAAGATGAAAGAAGAATTGCGGTTGCTGCAGGTATGGGAGCAGGTATCGGCAGCATATTCAAGATTCCATTAGGCGGAGCGGTCTTCAGCGCAGAGGTATTCTACAGAAGAGATTTCGAGGTTAGGGCCTTAATTCCCGGTCTCGTAGCATCTGTAACCGGCTACACCGTATTTGGCTTTGTTTTTGGATGGGATCGTCTCTTCACGATTCCTCTGGATGTTGTAAAGTATACCAATCCAGTATCTCTACTTCTTTATGCGCTGGTTGGCCTGATCTCCGCTGCAGTAAGTGTAGGTTATGTCAAAAGCTTCTATATGATTTCAGATTATTTCGCTAAAATACGAATTCCAAAGTTTGTGAAACCTGCAATTGGCGGAGTTTTAGTGGGGGTTATTGGAATAGTGTTCCCTCAAATTCTTGGAACATCATACGGATGGCTACAAGTAGCAATTAACAAAGATTATTTACTGCTTCCTTTAGGCATGATAGGAGCTGTCATAATCCTCAAAATATTGGCCACTTCTCTTACGATAGGTTCAGGAGGTAGTGCTGGCGTGTTTGGACCGTCCATGGTCATAGGAGGACTTTTGGGCGCATTTATTGGAACAGCTTTCCACTTGTTAGGACTATTTACATGGGTAGATGTTACTTCGGTAATTATAGTATCAATGGTATCGTTTTTTGGAGCGACTGCAAAAACTCCGATTTCATCTATTATCATGGGAAGTGAGTTAACTGGCGGCTATGCTCTTCTGGCTCCAATGATGCTGGCAACATTCATTGCGTACATTATGTCAGGACAACATAATTCAATATTTAGAAACCAGGTTATGAACCGGTCGGATTCACCCGCCCACAGGATGGAATATCAACGGGTCATACTAAGCGATCTCTTTGTAAAGGATGTTATGAAAGATCCAACCAATAGACTCTCCAAAGATCTGTCTATAGAGGAAGCACTTCAAATATTAAATAGAAATGGCGGCAGAATGATAATGGTAGTTAATGAAAACGATAGATTAGAGGGCGTTGTATACAAACACAAACTATTTGAGTTCCCTGAAGAATATCGCAAGTCTACTAAACTAGTAAACATAATGATAAAAGATCCATTTTTTGCTTATTCCTCCGACTCTCTGCACCTTGCATTAGTCAGACTCTCATCAAATGACCTTCAAGAAATGCCCGTCTTATCAAATGAAAATCAAAAAGTTATTGGCATAGTAACTATTGCAGATTTGGTAAAACTATACGATAGTCAGGTTGAGAAGATATTGAAGGCACGTGATCCGAACAATCTTGATATTGGTAACAATAGCAATCGAAACCATAACGAAGATAAGGACATGAAGGATAAAACGACGAATTAGATTTGCTCCATCTTGATTGACAATTTTTTAACTCGATATTGTAACTCGCAAGGTTTGACCAAAACTTATATTGACTTATACCCTATATCGTATTGAAGAAAGTTCTCTATACAAAGAAATTAGAATTTCTAATTTGGACACACCTGAAAAATCAGATCCGTCCCTCCGTGCCTCAACCAACGCCATATCCTTCAGTTGTTACTAAATTAGACATTTTCAAATTATGCCAAAAAATCATGTCAAATTGTGTTCAGAAACTCACTATTCGAGCAATTAGTCAATCACAGTTTAGTTCCAATTAAATTTTTTTTACAACACTGTTAGAATTATTACCATCTGCTATGAATAGATCAGACTCGAATCTATCTGTCTGCATGAAAACCATTTGAAATCTACGTCACAGCCATACCATTTTATGACCATTCTGGGTGACCTCCAGGCTCCCACCTGATATGGTACGCCACCACAGACAGCCTTACTATTTCCCCATTTGTAGTCTTTATG
>DATIFZ010000014.1:0-11312 GCA_035454925.1 Nitrososphaeraceae archaeon | reverse complement strand
ACTTACCAGAACTTTAAGTGCAAAAGACTAAATATATCGCTAGTGATATTACTAGTGATATGTTATCTAAATGGCTTGCCAGAGTAGGCAGTGCTATTCCAAGGGGCTTTTCAAGACATTACATTCTTGGTCTCCTAGAAGAGGAACCTATGACGGGAAAGGAAATCATTGATAAAGCTATTTTGCAAAGTGGAGGAAAATGGAAACCTTCTCCAGGTTTAATCTATCCAATGTTAGGGAGATTGTTAGAAGAAGGTCTGATAAGCGAGACGGAAAGCGGCAAATACAAGATAACGCCAAGAGGTATAGATACAGCATCAGAGGCGGATCCCGTTAACAACATTATGCAAAAGCAGTTAGATGTAGTAATGAGGGTCGGAAACGTTAGCAAGTTTATGGCTATGGATATGATAGACAGGTTGTCATCTATTGGTCTATCTTTGAGTTCTAATTTGGACAAAATGACTGAGCAAGAAAGAGAAAAGTATAAACAATTTCTAGTTAGTGAACTTAAGAAACTACAAGAACAAGAAAGCAAGAAAGACGAATTAAGAATAGATTCAGATTGAAGCGAACTTAGTGAAATATTTAGGTAGATTTATCATGGTATTTGAATCTGTAAAAAGGATCAATGAATTAGTTAAACGAATGAGTATTTTAGAAGAAAGTATAGCAGTCGAGACTGAATACATGAAGGAAGTTTACTCGAAGGCAAGTAAATCTATGTCAGATTCACAGCATTACTTTTTAAATGGGGTACAGGCTGCTCCAGTCACAAAATCCTATTTATTGACTAAAAAGGGTATCGAAGTCGTAGGAGAAGAAGCCATACTAATTTCAGACTTTATTGATCAAGCACTTAACTTTGCAAATTATCCTAAAAAAAAGATTGAAGTTTTGATGGTTCTAGCCAAGCATTTGGAAGCAATGCCGATGAATTTATCGTAGGATATTGTACGTTACTGCCAGCTATAACGTTATGTTTTTAAATAATCCAAGTAATTTTTTGGGTTAACCACTGAAAAAATATAGTACCAATATCTCTTGTTTATTTCCATGAAACCTGTGTTTAACTTTCGCCGGAACATAAATGAATAGATCTTTCTTTATGTCGTACGATTTATTTCCGATTTCGATGAATCCATCTCCTTTCAATACAAAATAGACCTCATCTGTTGAATGTGGTTCCTGTGTGTCAATTTCTCCTGGTCTTAATCTTAGGATACCGGCCTGCAAATGCTCGAGATCAAAAAACGTAAGAAAGTCTGAATTGTCCAGATCCATTTTAGAGTACACCTTTCGTATTTCAATTATCTTTTCTTTCATTAACGTCCATATCATTACGGCTTAACTTTAAGATGATCATAGAATGTCAAGTTGCAGATAAAAATACTAGTAAAATAGTCAGATCTTGGAATTTAGTCAATTCCAATCTTGCTTTGCATTCAAAATCATTTGATGGAATATTTCGGCAACAAGCATCTGTGGATGACTGACGAGGTATCATAAATTTTTGATAAAAAAATCCTGTGATTTTTTCTAGCAAATACTAAGCGAAGGATTGTATATTACCTATTTAGGAATTAGATTCTTGCATTCAATTATCCAATTATGTTATTAATATTGTTGAAGCATTCTAAATATACTTAGTATTAAATCTCATATTGCTTGAACACAGACAGAAAATATCATTCATGGGCAATTTGCTTCTTGCTATCTATTCTTATTATCACGGTCTTTGTCTCTTTCCAATCTTCACAAATGATATTTGCGTCTGGGATTTCAATTTATTCTCCTTTTTGGATGAATTACGAAGAAGGCTTTAAATCGCCCTATTTTGAATACTGCGGGATTTTTGAGTCCTGTTTAAGGAACGATATCCGGATATTTCCATTCGTGCCTCTGACTACCCACGCACAAGACTCGGAACAAAGCAGCGAAGACCCTTTCAAAAGCACTAGTACTGTGAGTGCAAATCCTGCATCATCCATAATACCTTTTGAGTTACCTTTTCCATAATTGGTAACTAATAAATATAAAGACTAATGGAATATTAGGTCTTCTCATACAATCAGTATTCGATCTTGTAGATAAAATGATAATTTTTGTGGGTCTGTTTATTGGACATTTTCATTTATTTAATCTAGGAACTTTTGAGAAGGTTTTCTCTTGCCCAAACGTATAGTGGAATTATGGGGTGCTCGAATGGTAGTTCGTTTTGTTCCTTATTGTATCCAAGCATAACTATTTTGCCCGATAAGAGACTGCGAAGGTCATGTATCAATTCGGTATCCTTTAGCGGTCCATAAAAGAAAAATGAATACTTTTGGTTATAGAATGACACATGCTGCGAAAAGCACTCAGATAATATTACGGTGTCATTTATAATGCCCTTATCATTTATCTCAGATACAACTTTATGATGATTTTTATTTTTATCAACAGTTATTTGTAATTGCCTGCGTATGTAATTATCCCGGACAAATTCCGAATCGAAAAAAGACCTTGGACCATTTTTGTACTTTTCTATGCTATGCTCTAATGTTTCAATCGTCTTGTTTGCAACGGCAAGAACCTTGTCGGGATTAGGGAGTACTGCGTTATTTCTTCCGTATAGATATAAGAGTGATATTAATTCATCCTTCCTAATATAAGGAAAGTCGAGACTTCCTGCCATAAAGGAAGAAATCCTGTCTGAAATGTCTTCAGGCAAGATCATTGTCATATGCAGATCGAAGTGTGACATGACGATACTTGTCAGCAATATTATTTAGACAATTATGTTTATAGGAGTGAATGAAAGGAGACTTAGTAAATGTCGACAATTGATTACTCAAAGTCTGTTCATTTAATTGTACATGGACAGCGTGATCTGATAGGTACTCTAAAGCATAAACTTCTCTCACTGGGTTTTACAGAGGAAAAGCTACTCCCCGCCTCATTAGAAAAAACTGGAAATATCGGTGAATATGTTGCGATGGCCTGGCCTCCAATGCGTGCCACTGAAGTTATCATTAATGAAATAACTGGAATAAAGAAATCAGAGACAAAAGAAAATCCAATGGGCGCTTGGTCCAATATTGAAAAAAAAGAAATCTCAAGAATTCCCTTATCTTGAATAAAAGTGAAGCCAGCGACTTTTATATTTGACAATTTTTTCTAGTATTTATTTGCAATTATTAATCTAGTTCTTCCCAATACGTCATAGTGTGCGATATGCTTTTAGCCTTAGAGACCGCAATTATATTAATGAAGAATAATATCTGCACCTTGTGTAACACACAGACATCTACTAAGGAATGTCCAAGTTGTGGAAAACCGGTATGCAAAGAGTGCGTGAAAAGCTTTCCATTTTCTGAGGACCTATGTATAGAGTGCGCATCAAAAGTTAAGGCTGGTCTGGGTGGGATGCGAAAGGACGAGGAAATCTTCTAGATATACATCTTGTTATGACGGTAGAGCCTTAAACCCAACAATATTATTGTTACCTATTATGGTCTTATTCAGAACTATCAGCATTAGCTTTCCTATAGCCATGTGTGAATTGTGGATCGTAAACCTTTGAAAATTCGTAGCTACTTGGGTTAATAACATTTCCAACGATAATTATTGCAGTTTTGGTTATCTTGGCATCATTCACCTTTTTAGCAATGTTGTCAAGAGTTCCTACTATTATTTTCTCATCGTCCCACGTAGCCCGGTAAATTACGGCAACAGGAGTTGAATTTTGATAGACTCCTCCCTTAAGTAGTTCATCCACAATGTTTCTTATCAGATGAACACTTAGATAAAAGGCCATAGTGGCACCGTGCGTAGCCAAGTTAGAAATTCTTTCTCGATCTGGAACAGGAGTCCTAAGCTCTGCCCTAGTAATAATAAGAGTTTGAGTAATTCCTGGAAGAGTTAATTCTAAATTTAGAGAAGAAGCTGCTCCTAAGATGGCAGTTATTCCTGGAACAACTTTACAACGTATGCCGTCTTTATCCAGTTTATCAATTTGTTCTCTTATTGTGCTAAATAGTGCTGGATCTCCGTCGTGAAAACGAATAGCAAGTTTACCTTGCTTGGTCGAATCCCTTAATATTTCATAAATCTTGTTTCTATCTATTAGAGCTGCGTCATGAAGGACAGCATCTTTTTTGGCGTATTCAAGGAGTTTTGGATTGAGTAACGAACCCGAATATACAATGACATCTGCATTTTCCATTAATTTTTTTGCTTTCAGCGTTATAAGCTCAGGATCTCCTGGTCCCGACCCAACAAAGTAAATAGTGTTAGGTTCAATCATTTTTTCTAGCCACCAATATTGAAAAATACTTGCCAGCGGGATTTTTTATGTTTCGTAAATCTTTTAATTTTTTTGTTTCTAAAATTTCTTCATCCACAGATACGTCTTGAGCTATAGTAATGACAGAGTTATCGTTAAAACCGGTTTCATAGAGAATTTCTACCACGCTATCGAAGTATCTTCCATCCTTAAGAAAAATTATTGAATCACAGGATGCGACAGTATGTCTTATTTTATTCAGGTCATAGCATGCAGGAACGATACCAAGCGTTTGATCACCTTCCACGAGACTCATTTTTGCCTGGGCTGCGAATGCAAAAAATGACGGAACTCCGGGGATTATTTCAATTTCTATATAATTATAACTTTCCCTGAATTCTTTGTGAATATAATTCCAAGTACTGTATAAAGAAGGATCGCCTACAGTCAAGTATACGCATTTTTTTCCAGAAAGCACAGCTTGAGCTATTAACCGCGAATTTGTTTTCCACTGTAATTTCAGAGAATCCTTATCCTTTATCATAGGGAATACGAGGTTCGTAATACTGGTGGTTGCTTCGTTTACGTATTTTTTAACTATTGATAAGGCAATACTAGGCTTGCCTTCCTTGGAGGTCGGAGTAAATATGGCATCTGCATTCTTAATCCTATCGACGGCTTTCACTGTCAGCAATTCCGGATCGCCAGGCCCACACCCTATGCATGAAAGCTTCATGTTTTCAGTTGTAAAAAATGAGTTATTTAAAGTAAAGATTCAGCTAACTGCACATTTAACTCAGGACAAAGCAGATACGGCGAAGCATTAGAATAAGTAGTTCACATTTTAGTTGCAGACAAAATCAGAATTGGATTTCTGGAAACGAGCATTGTTCCGCTTGGAAAATCCTTCCCTTTTGATATTATGACTTGAGTAACCTCAATTTCGTGCATTTTTTGCTTCTTAAGGGACTTTAGGGCATTGTACATTGTTTCAATTAAGATGGTGTCAATGACCAATCTTCCGTTCTTCTTTAATTTAGATACACAAAGCTCTATAATTTTTTCAGTTTTACCCTTTGTTCCCCCTATAACGATTGCATTAACAGTTGGCAATGAAGGTAAGATTTCTTCTGCCTTGGAATGAATTAGATTCGCCGATACGCCAAATTTTTCCAGATTTCTCCTTGTTAATTCTATGGCGTTCTTATCCGCTTCAATTGCATATACATTTTTAGAATTTACTTGAAGGCAAATCTCTACGGTAATACTTCCACTCCCGGATCCCACATCAATTACAGAATATCCACTCCTGAGGCGTAGTTTACTTAATACGATTGAGCGAATCTCCTCTTTTGTGATTGGGACCTTTTCTGACCGTTCAAACAATTCGTCCGGTATGCCTGGCGTTGAATAGTTCCATATCATAGTGTCTACATGAAGAACTTTTGAATCAAATTCTTTTAAACCGTTCTCTCATGCGTGCAATCCGGTATATGTAACAATCAAGAACATTAATAGCAAAAAGATAAACGGAAAGATCCCATTGGTAGGAATTTTTTTCCTGTCTTCAGTCTTCACTCTCAAGCCCATTCTTTTTGCAATGACGTACGATATAATATAGAAAAATAGTCCAAGGGCGATTATTATGGGTATGGACGCCGAGTAGTTTGAAGGATTAAGTATAAAACCAAGGATAACACCGCAGGTTACACCTGTCAAGGCTCTCATGTAATATATCTTATCGAGTTGTTCCAATTACTTTTTTCACATTAAATGCAGGTTTAATTCCTTTCGATTGTAAATTTTAATTTTTATTTTAATTAATATTCATCCTCGTTAGAATCACTTGTATGGAATTATCGGGTATTGAGCTTCATTACCTCGTAAACAAGATTAGTTCAAAGATAACGTCTAGTTACTATGTTAGTAATATCTCCTCCATCACAAAAAATTCGATTCTTTTGAAATTACATCATCCCACGGAGTCGGATATCAATCTTATAGTTTCAACAATGGGGATATGGATTACTAACAAGAAATACAAGCAAATGGAGGAGAGCCAGCATCTAAGCATATTAAGTCGCGAAATAGAAAGGGCTAAAATAAACTCTGTATCCCAGCCTGGAAGCGAGAGAATTTTCTTTCTTCATTTTATGAATAAAGACAATAAAGAAAGGAAATTAGTAGTTGAAATTTTTGGAAAGGGGAATATCATTTTATGCGATGAATCGATGAGGATCCTTTGGATTCTGAATCCTGTCGAAGTAAGGCACAGAATATTGAAGACTGGGCTAGAATATGTTCTGCCACCAAATAGGGGTGAAGACGTTTTTCAAATTTCCTTGGAGGGCATGAAAAAGAACAGAGATACGCAACCAGAAAATACGGATTTAGTAAGATGGTTAGCCAAATGTACGTCCTTACCAAGAAAGTACGTAGAAGAAATATTACTACAATCGGGAATTAGCGCAAAGTATGCAAACCATCTCAGCGATAATGATGTACAGATTATTTATGATAAGACCAAAGAAATTACAAGCAAAGTCGTAGATGAAACAAATCATGAACCATCAATTATAGTGGACAAACTAGGATTAGCAATTGATGCATCACCTATTGTAATGTCGGGGGACTCTAACGCCAAGAAGGTTGAATCCTACATGGATGGAATAGATCAAGTACTTAGCAATGAAATATTAACGATCGGTAGGAGTTTGAAAACCGAAGAAACAGACAAAAAAATTTTGGAACTTGAACATGATTTAGAAGAACAAAACAAAGCTAAAATGCAAGTGATCATCAGATCACAAAATCTCAGAAGAGTTGCCCATGAACTAATGAAACTTTCTTCAATGGGTACCGAAGATATGAACGATAGTACGGTGAGAACACTCTTGGAAAATAATGACTCTGAGATTGTAAAGGAAAATGGCATTACCTATTTGAATATAGAAAATGAACGAATCAAATTTGAATCAAATATCCCAAAATTTTCATCCCTATTATTTTCCAGAGCCAAAGAATTGGAGCGAGGGGCTATCAATATAGACAAAGCCAGTGAAGAGCTGAGATTGAGAGTTGAAAAACTACAAAATCAAACACAAAAAATTCATGAAAAAATTCAATTCAGCAAATTAGAGTCAAAACAGTGGTATGAACGATATCGTTGGTTTGTTACTAGTGATGGATATTTAGTAATCGGTGGTAGAGATGCATCTTCGAATTCTGCCATTATTCGTAAGTACATGACTGAAAATGATATTATCTTTCATGCAGAAATTCATGGTTCGCCTTTTTTCCTAGTAAAGAATGTTAATCATAAAGAAAAACAAGATAGCACCTATATCGAGGAGGCTGCCCAAGCAACGGTATCATTTAGCAGAGCATGGAAGGATGGATTATCAAGCGGAGATGCGTACTGGGTATTCCCTAATCAGGTAAAGAAAGGAGCGCCAACGGGTCAATTTCTTCCAAAAGGCTCTTTTGTCATCGAAGGAAAGAGAAATTTTTGCAGAGGTATTGAATTAAAACTTTCAATTGGGTTGGTTCAGATTGAAAAAAAATATTCAATTGTTTGTGGACCCTCGAATGCTGTTAGAAAACGAAGCTTAGTGTTTGCCTCATTGTTACCCGGTGGGACCGATCCGATGAATCTTGCAAAGAAAGTTAAAAGTGAATTCGTTAGAGCAATTTCTGAATTTGATCAGAGTCTGGCAGAATATTGTAAGAAGATATCCTTGGACGAATTTATAAGAATGCTGCCTTCAGGACAATCCAAAATAGAGCGAACAGAAAGGGGACAAGCCATCAATGATATTATCGACGAATCAAAGGAATTAAGTTAGTTAAATCTATTTTTTACCTGCTCATCTTTTTGAACCATCAAGTTGTACAAATGGAGATTAGAAAGACAATTAAACCAAATATTCTAAATTATATTGTGACAAAAAAACTAGTAGAAAATACAGATGCAAACATGACGACAAGGGTGCTTGTAAGGGATATCATGAACAGCCCCGTAATCACTGCTATTCCAAGCGATAACATTGCTGACATCGCAATGAAAATGAAAGAGCATACAATTGGCAGTGTAATTATAACTGAAAATAATAAACCCGTTGGAATTGTCACTGATTGGGACATTGTATCAAAGGTTGTAGCGAGCAATTTGGAGCCATCATCTGTTGCGGCAGTAAAAGTAATGCAACCAATTCACACCGTCGAAGCTGGAGAAGGTATAACTGAGGCGGCGCGGGTACTGAGAAAAAATAATATCAAAAGACTGGGCGTTGTTTACAAAGATAGGCTAGCGGGAATAATTTCAAGTTCTGACGTTATCGCTGTAACTCCAGAACTAGTCGATGTAGTGTCAGAAAAGGCTGCCATGATTAGAGGGGAGATTGGTAGGCCGGCATCTACTGTGTCAGGATATTGTGATGAGTGTAGTGAATGGTCAGATGTGCTAATGTATTCTGAAGGAACATTTACCTGCGAAGTATGCAGGGGCTCATAGTTACATCATTACAAACGCAAATGTGAATAAGGATTCCAACTGATATTCACATAATAATGGTATATCCGGAATTCAGACAAGATATCTGTATTATTTTTCTTTTACTTGGGATCCCATCAAAAGATTAAAATCACGTAGTTTTGAAAAAGTCAATGAATGAGTTTAAATTCTTTAGAAAGAACCATTGATAAAGTTCTTTCACAAAAAGAATCAGCATTAATTTCTGAGATTGATTCTGCACTTCAGAATTCATTAAAAAATTTAGAATCTTCCAAGACCACTCTTCAAGTAGAATATGACGCTATTATTGAATCATCAAAAAAACAGGCTGAAAATTTAAAACGACAAATAGTAGGATCTAGCACCCTAAACGCTAGGAACAAAGAGCTCATTATAATCGAATCAGCAATTGATGAAATTTTTACTAAAGCAAAGGAAAAACTTGCCCAAAGTAATAATGATAAAAATTATGAAAAATTGCTGACCAGGATGATACAAGACAGTGTTTCAAAGTTAGGTTCTGATACTATCATACAATGCAATAAAGCCGACCAAAATCTTGTAAGGAAGATATCCTCACAAGAATCAACCGGCAAAAACATGAAAATAAGTGTATCCGATGATTTTCTAGATATAATCGGGGGATTAAAAGCGACTTCAGCGGACGGAACAATGACATTGGATAACACTCTGGATTCTAATATTGAAAGCCTCAAACCTTTAATAAGGAAAGACATAGTCCAACTGCTTAGAGGGGAGAACAAGTAGATGGTAGCAAAAGGAAGAATAGTATGGGTCAGTGGTCCAGCAGTTAAGGCTGATGGAATGTCATCTGCAAAAATGTATGAGACGGTGGAAGTTGGTGAATCAAAACTAATTGGAGAAGTTATCAGATTGACTGGAGACGTAGCGTTTATTCAAGTCTATGAATCAACATCAGGCCTTAAACCGGGGGAAGAAGTAATAGGTACGGGTCAGCCACTTTCAGTTCTACTAGGTCCAGGAATTATTGGAAGGATTTATGATGGTATACAAAGGCCGTTGGACGAGATTGCTGATAGGTCAGGCGCATTCATTGGTAGAGGAATTACTACAAGCCCTGTCGATATGAAAAATAAATACCAATTTAATCCCACAGTAAAAAAAGATGACACTATTTTTGGAGGTTCAGTCCTTGGAACAGTAGAGGAAACTCCTTTGTTAACTCACAAAATATTGGTTTCTCCAAATTATCCTGAATTGACTATTACTGATTTTGCCAAGGAAGGAGAGTATGATTTAGAACATGTTATTGGACAGGCCAGTAGCAAGAATGGAGATAAAATTCAATTAAAGATGTATCATAAATGGCCAGTTAGGAAGCCACGTCCATATGCAGAAAGATATGATCCTACAGTACCATTGGTTACCGGTCAGAGAATCATTGACACATATTTCCCTATAGCAAAGGGTGGAACCGGTGCTATTCCCGGCGGATTTGGCACAGGTAAGACTGTTACACTACATCAAATAGCTAAATGGGCAGATTCCAAGGTTGTAGTCTACATAGGTTGCGGAGAACGAGGCAATGAAATGACAGAAGTTCTTGTAGAATTTCCACATTTAATTGACCCCAGATCTCAGAGACCATTAATGGAAAGAACAGTACTTGTAGCTAATACTAGTAACATGCCTGTTGCCGCTAGAGAGGCATCAATCTACACTGGTGTTACTATGGCGGAGTATTATCGGGACATGGGCTATGACGTAGTTCTTGTGGCTGATTCTACAAGTAGATGGGCAGAGGCACTCAGAGAGATGTCAGGTCGTTTGGAAGAAATGCCAGCAGAAGAAGGTTATCCTTCGTACTTGGCTTCAAGACTCGCAGAATTTTACGAAAGAGCAGGACGAATCAGAGCACTCGGGTCACCAGATCGTTCCGGATCCGTGACATTGGTTGGTGCGGTGTCTCCATCTGGAGCAGACTTTACGGAACCAGTAACAACTCATACAATTAGATTTATCAAGACTTTTTGGGCGCTAGATACCAGATTGGCATATTCAAGGCATTATCCATCAATTAATTGGATGCAGTCTTATTCTGGATATCTTGAAGACATATCGAAGTGGTGGAAAGAAAACGTAAGTCCTGATTGGTATGATTTGAGAGCAGAGTCCTATCAAATATTGCAGCGTGAAGATACACTAAAAGAAATTGTTAGGTTATTGGGACCTGAGGCGCTTCCAGACGAGGAAAAACTTGTATTAGAAGTAGCAAGAATGCTAAAGATTGGAATACTGCAACAAAACTCTTTTGATAAGGTTGACACTTATTGTGGTCCAGCAAAACAGCTGAAATTGGTTAGATTGATGGTAAAGTTTTACAAAGAAGCACAAAAGGCTCTAAAGGAAGGAAAATCCTTAGCAGATATCAGAGCACTGCCAATAATAACCACTCTATTAAAGGCAAAGTTTGAAGTTACAGACGAGGAGATTTCAAAGTTAGAAGAAATAGACAAGCAGTTATCCGATTCGTTCAAAGGTAACATTGAG
>DATIFZ010000013.1:0-3313 GCA_035454925.1 Nitrososphaeraceae archaeon | reverse complement strand
TTATTCAAATTACTGACCGCTAATTTGAGCGTACTTTCCAAACCGACTGTATCTAGTATTACGTCAAAGCCCTGGCCCTGGGTAATTGAGTGAACAATACTACTGATGTCATTTGAGTTTTGTATATTGACCGTATAATCTGCGCCTACAGTTTCAGCTAATGCTAATTTTTTATCATTGCGATCCATTGCCGTAACACTTGCGCCCGAACCCAAAATCTGTGCATATTGAATGCCATAAAGTCCAAGTCCACCTATGCCAATTATTGCTATGTTCTTGTTTGCATTCAGAATGTGCCGTATTTTTTTGATGGCCCTATAAGGTGTAAGTCCTGCATCTGTTAACGGGGCTAGTTCTTCAGGATTCAGAAAGGTGTTTGCGTTGTCCGCCTTTACCAAAAATCTATGAGAGGGCACTAAAATGTATTCAGAAAAACCTCCATCATAATCAGAAAGACCAGGCCATTTGGCAAATTGGCACATTTGTTCATCGCCTCTTTTACAGTAAAGGCAATATCCGCATCCCCATCCTCCAAAGACAGCTACTAGATCATCTTCTTTGATACTATTGGCAGGAACTCCATTACCGATCTCCTCGACCCATCCGGCTATTTCGTGACCAGGAGTTTTCGGTAAATTAAGCGGTAATGTTTTTTGCCAATCTCCATTAATCAAGTGTAAATCAGAATGACATAATCCGGTTGCCCCAACTTTCACAATTACTTGCTCTGGAGATGAAATCACAGGTTTTTTAATATCTTCAATCTCAAGGGGAGATCCATACTTATGAATTCTTGCCGAGGAAATATTATTTTTGCCTGAATCCATTTTTTTAACTATTGCAAGATCACCACGGTATGAGGAGTAGTAGGGCATATATTTTGTTTGGGTACAGTGCATTGCAACAAATTCCACTTAAATGATGTCTGCATTAGATACTTTCATAAATTGTGAATACTGCTTATGTTATTGGACTTCATCAATTGGTCTTCAAAAGCATATATTATAGGAACGTTTCTCACATTGAAGGGAACAAAACGTTTCAATTTGCTCGACCCGTAGCACCGCAAATATCTATGCTTTGCACTGCACTGCAGACTTGATGCTAAAATACAATATCGCATTCATTACCTTCATGATGCCTGAAAAATCGGAAATAACTAAGAATGAAAGTGCACGACCAAGACCAATGTTAAGACGATCTGTTGATGACATATTCGACAGTTTCAGGAGAGATATACAAAATTTACTCGAACGATCATGGTGGCCGCATACTTCTGAATTGAGATTATCATCCCTAGCTACAGAACAGGGTATTAGAATGCCATTGTGTGATCTGGTTGACAAGGGTGACAAATACGAGATTTTGATGGAAGTTCCAGGGATCGCAAAGGAGAAGGTGGACATAAAGGCTACCAGAGGCAGGATTGAAGTCTCCGGACAGCAGGAAAGTAAGATAAGAGATAAAGAAAAAAATTATGTATACAATGAAAGACTATATCACTCATTCAGCAGACGTATATCCCTTCCAGAAGAAATTGTTCCTTCGAAAATAGATGCAAAAATGGAAAACGGTGTTTTGCATATACAAGTACCCAAAAAAACACCAACTAAAATTGAAGATGCCAATGTTGAAGTAAAGTGAAGCAACAATAACCTTGGTTCTTTTTACAGGATAATTGTCGGTGCTAGAACTTAATTTTTCAGAGTTGAATGTAAAGTGGAAGACCTAGGTTTAATATATTAAGTTCGAATATTTGGAAAAAAATTAATTTTGCGTACCTATTTTCAAATCGACATTAATTGTAAGTCGAAATGTCATCTTCATTGAATGAGGTTTTAATTGGTTATGATTCGGTATCGCTACGAGGAAATTTGTTGATTCCGCGAGATGCCAATGGCATTGTTATTTTTGCGCACGGGAGTGGATCCAGCAGACATAGTCCAAGAAATAACTATATAGCACAAGCACTGAATGATAAAGGTGTAGCAACACTTCTTTTTGACCTGCTTACAAAGGAAGAGGAGGAAAAAGACAGATGGACTGGCCATATACGATTTAATATTCCACTCTTGGCTGATAGGTTGATCAGCACAACCTGCTGGATAAAGAATAGCAGACAAACTGGCAGATTAAAAATTGGATACTTCGGTGCAAGTACTGGTGCCGCAGCGGCATTAGTTGCCGCAGCAAAAATGCCCAATCTTATTGACGTGGTTGTATCAAGAGGAGGACGCCCAGATCTTGCTGGAAAAGCACTCGCACAAGTGAAAGCTCCAACCCTGTTAATCGTGGGAGAAAATGATAAAACAGTGATAGATTTGAATAGAAAAGCCCTCAAGAGCCTTAAACACGTCAACAATAAGAAAATCATAATTATTCCTGGAGCTTCTCATCTTTTCGAAGAACCTGGAGCCCTTGAAAAAGTCTCAAGGGTCGCAACTGATTGGTTTTTGATTTACCTAGGAAATACAATGCCAGTTTCGTCTTTCTAGATAAATTGACAGTCAACCAAGTATTTCCTTTCTGCTTATCCTATGTTCTTAACATCAAGACATCTCAGCATGTCTCATGTATACAGATTATAAATAAGATGCTTCCCAGTTCCGCTGTTGCTTATTGCTGAAGATTACCAGATATTCTGAACAGCACAAACCACATGAACATTAACCGACCATGTTATTTTAAGTGGTTTACAAGAACCAGAAATTATCACGAATCTGTACTTGGATAAGGTAACGGATTTATATTATTAGTCTAATTTCTGCTCACATTTGCGTTTACTCATAAGGGTTTTGTGTTGTGCCTTTTGAATAGGTTGCATTTAATCCATCCAAACTGTCTTAGTATCGTATGAAATATACTGCATTGCACTGTATACGTATTTCACTTAAGATACCTCTTTGATCGAGAAATCAAATTGCTTTTCGAAGATAGAACGCAAGCTGCAGTAATGCTTGCTGAAAAACTGCATTGGTTAAAAGAAAGATGGGCTAACTCTCTGATTGTATTAGCGATACCAAGAGGGGGTGTAGTGACAGGCGATGTCATAGCTGATGCACTTGGGGTTAGCCTTGACATAATTGTCGCAAAAAAGGTGGGAGATCCGTTAAATCCAGAATTTGCCATAGGTGCTGTCATGCATGATGGAAGTTTTGTCCCAAATCAAGATGTTAGTTATTCAGATATATCAAAGCAATACATTGAAGAAAGTGTTTCTGCATTAAAGAAAGAGATAGATAGGCGCCTGATAAAATTTAGGGGAAATAAGACATATCACCTTGCAGGCAAAGTTGCGCTACTAGTCGACGAC
>DATIFZ010000012.1:0-34927 GCA_035454925.1 Nitrososphaeraceae archaeon | reverse complement strand
AACGACAGCAGGGCTATTTTCAGCATTACTAATTGCATTTACTCCAGCTCTTATTCAACGTGGAAACTTGGGTTGGTTCAAATCTGAACCTCTCGGATTATTCCTTGCCTTGTTGGCCCTGTACTTACTTATCTCGGCCATGAAGCATAAACCAGGCATTGCTATTGTAAAAGCAATAGCTGGTGGATTATTACTTGGTCTTGCCAATGCCTCCTGGGGTGGTATTCAATATTTTAGCATCCCAATTTCATTATTCTTTTTCGCAGTAACCTTTTTGAGAAATGATCAAAGAACCCCCTTAATCGTAGCAGTTTTGTTTACAGTCGCAGCAATTATAGCCGCAGGACTGTCACCGAGACCTGGTCTTTCATTCGTGTTTGGACTTCCAGGAATTGCCCTTATCGGCGGTACAATATTTCTTATTGCATCGGCAATCATAAGGAAGATTAGCTCTTCTAGTACTTTTGCTAGAAACAACTGGATATTACTTGTATGTTTTATTGCCATTGCGGTGGGTATAGTAGTATCAGGAAGCTTTTATGTGTCCTCTTTCAGATATCTAAATGCGGTCAACCCATTTTTATCTTCACAGAATCCCCTAGTAGAATCCGTCGCAGAACACTTCACTCCAACATTGGTAGAGTATTTGACTGATTATTCAGTTCTGATAATGTTTGCAGGGTTTGGGGCACTCATGGCATTTAAACACAGAAATGATATGTCAATTTTTTCACTAATAATTGGGATTACAGGAGTGTATGTGAGTGCTACATTTGCAAGATTGCTTGTATTCTCATCTATAGGAATAATACTGTTGGCAAGTTTGGGTCTTTATGAAGTCACAAGGAGCATAATAAGTTACAAAGCCTCAGAACCGGCACACAAAAAGCGAAGAAGAGTAGAAGGTCATAAAACATCTCAAATGAGTAGATCATTAAAAATTATTTACTCAGCTATTGTTGTTATTTTGGTTTCGATTCCCGTTATTGATAACGGTGGTGTAGTTATTAACGACAAATTATTTACAATATTTTATCCACCAAATTCAAATTGGTTGAGTTCAGCAGATATTCCTCCATCTATTGCAAATGGTGGAACGGGATTTAGAGTCAAAACCAACGATTGGATTGATGCATTAGACTGGATTTCGACCGATACACCTTCCAATTCAGTAGTTGCGTCGTGGTGGGATTATGGTTACTGGATAACAACACTGGGAAATAGGACTAGTTTGGCGGATAATGCTACAATAAACCAAACAAGAATTGCAACTATTGCAAAAATGTTTATGGATCAAACTGAAAATGGTCTCAAAATTGCCAAAGATCTACAGTCAGATTACATTGTAGTATACGTGGTAGGACAGAGATTTACAGGTAACAATGGTACTCAGCTATATGTGTTGGGTAACGGCGGAGATGAAAGCAAAAAACAGTGGTTCATAAGAATTGGAGGTTTTGATGAAAACACATATCTTGAACAAGATGGTTTTACCCCAAAACCCTTTTTCTGGAATCGCACTTTACTCGGACAATTAATACCTTTTACTCCTGTATCGTACATTTTGAATGGAGCGCCTACTGGTCAATACGAGCCGGGGGCAACTGCCATCTATTCAAAAGACATCAAATATCCAGAAAATGCCACAGCCCAACAACCACTTAGGTTGGCATACTCATCAGATAGTTTTAGAACCGACAAACCTGGTCTATTTTTCGGTGTACTGGTTTACGAAGTGAACCATAATTATAATCCTAAGCCGACATCGGATCCATATAATGAAGTAGTAGCGAACGAAGAGAAATTTTCAATAAACACCCCCATGGCTAATACTTCTATGAAATCAACTAATGAGTCAAAACTAGCTATTTTGGATACGGCTCAAGGTCCAATCACTATGGAATTCTTTCCAGATGTAGCGCCTATGACAGTATCAAATTTTGAGAAGCTTGCAGAATCGGGATTCTATAATGGTACTGTGTTCCACAGAATTGTCAAAGGGTTTGTAATTCAAGGTGGAGACCCGAATACAAAAAATAACACCAACACGTCTGCTTGGGGAACAGGTGATCCTGGTTACAAAATCAAGGCAGAATTTAGCAATATTCCTCATAACAGAGGAATAGTTTCAATGGCCAGATCTTCAGATCCGGATAGCGCGGGTTCGCAGTTCTTTATTGTCTTGAATGACTCAAGGTTTTTGGACAATCAATATACCGCATTTGGCAAGGTCATAGACGGGATGGATGCAGTTGATAAGATTGCAGCATTACCAACAATCCAGAATGATCAACCACAAGATCCAAATTTAGCCAAAATAAATTCAATAAAAATTTTAAACAATAATACAACAAAAAGTTGAGTTCTAGGGCGTTAGTAATTAAATAAAATTTATTTTAACAATGCGGCGTAAATGAAGGGTAGTAGGGTAGTCGCTTCCCCGTGTATAGTAGTTTGTCTCGCTTCACCCTTCACCTTACCCCATGATATTGCTTCTGCTACTAAAGCTCCGCTCAAACTTCCATCCCATTCAGAAGCTGTTGTTATAGACACAGCATAATCCAGCCCGCCTCGAAATTGGTTCCACCACAATGTATGATGTTTGGATATTCCGCCACCAATAATAAAAGCACCAGTCTTACCTGCATCGTAGACCAAATCAGAAAGTTTAGTTTCATCCAATAGTAAGTTTAAATTAAAATCTCTATGTTTCTGATAAAAGAACCATATCTGACTTCCAACAGCCCCGTCAACAATACCTGGAACTACGACCGGGATATCATTCCTGTATGCCCAATACAGGAACGAGGACTCATTAAGAGCACTACCTATACTCCTCGTTATTTCAAAAGTCGGTACATTCTTCATCCCTTGTTTATACAGATCGTTTAGACATTCCTGTACCTTTTTTTCAATAACTGGACCATAATTATTTTGGGGGACTAGAACATTTCCCAATCTATGAATATTTCTTTTATAAAGCAAAGTATCATCCATACGAAAATCTCCGGAATAGTACTTGGTGCTTGAGCGTGCTATGTCATGATCTAGAGCACCACAGGTTGTAATTACGCAATCAAACATCTTACGCTTTAGCATATCCTTGATGATTCCCCTTGCGCCAGTTGAGATTATTGATCCCACAAATGACAGGAATTTAGTACACTTCTTGTCCTCTGTCATCGTTCGAATTATATTGATTCCATCCCAGAGATTTTTGGATTCAAAACCACCAGAGTTTGCCATACCATCAACTAGTAAAGAGATGGATTTTGATTCAATTTCGTAATCGCGCACTGAATCACTCAATATATCTTTGTGGGTTTTCTTCGAGCCTTTTGATTTCAATTTCCTAAACTAAAGTATCCAACCTTATATTATTTTTATCTGTTCTATATACCATGGTTTTCAAATAATTACGCCAAGTCGAAATCATTGTTCAGCAAGTACATTTAAACTAGTTATCCAACTCTATTTCGTCACATTATTATAATGATAATCCGGTATGTTGTTAGATGCGTGTTAGATATTGGCGTTTAGGAGTCAATGACGTATTAAATTCGACATATCCTGTCGAAAAGGCTAATCATTGGGACATTAAATGTCTGCAAGGGGAGTATGAACATTTTGGAGTTTTTTGGTTCAGGTATGGAACTCCATTTGACAAGGAATTAATAAATGGCATTTGTTTCTATTACAACGATATCCCTCCAGATAATGTTCAAAGATTGCTAGATTTTCTAAAAGAAAAATATGGAGGCAATGCCCTATTTAGACAGAGTCGTGTCTTTCTTCAAGGGTCTAAAGAATTCTGTGACAAAAAGGAAATAACAAATCTGGCAAATGAAATCAGTTCTAAATTTAATGGACCGATTGAAATAACTCTTGAATTCGAAAAGGTTACTCCAGAAGAACAGGATCAAAATAAATTTAATTTTCCTTCAGGGAAATTACTGCCAATCGCGGGCTCTGATGCTGAATAGAACCATATTATTACAAAAACCAGACTTATTTTGATTGCATGAATTTATTAGCATAGATCAATTATCTTCAGAAGTATCAGCATCAGCACCTTCGTCTGCAAGTATGAATTTTATTTTTTCTCTCAATTTAGATATGCTGACAGGCTTACTAATGAAATGAGTAACATCTACTGAAGGGATTACCTTACTGAATTCTTCTTTGTTAATCTCAAAAGCAGTGATAAATGCAATCTTCATAGTAGGATCATTTTCTTTTATACGCCTATACAACTCAAATCCATTTATTTTAGGCATCCGAATGTCGGTAATTACTAGATCATAATATTTCTGAGGATGATTCTGAAAGTTATTAATAGCGTCATCAGCTTTAGAAAAGGTTTCAACGCTGAAATCATTTTTCGATTCCAATCCTCTTTTTACGACCGAAAGGATATCAGATTCATCGTCCACAATCATTATTCGTGGTGGGGAATTCACTTTTTTACTTTCCGTCATATATTGAATTTTGATATGATTATCATATATAATAAGTTTCATTAAGCGAATATTGATATAGCAAGAAAAATAACGTCATGAAAATGACTGAAAAATCAGACTGGTTGGACCTCCTACAAGAATCAAAAATAAAAGAATTCAATGAGTGGAGAATGTCTAATATTCTTGTAAAAATAGATATGAGTGGTATGGATTTTTCAGGAAAGGATCTTTCAAATGCCTTCCTCAATGGCGTCAAATGCAACGGAATAAACTTGTCAGGGTGCAATTTACGTAAGGCCAATTTTGCTCAGGCAGAAGTTATGGACTCTAACTTTGAAAATGCAAATCTGGCAGATGGAATTTTTCTGTACTGCAATTTGAAAAATAGTAAATTAGTAACTACAGACCTAACTAGAACAAACTTTATGTGGGCAGATTTAAGAGGTTGTGATCTTAGTGGTGCCAAACTCGATAAAACAATCTTTGTTGAAGCCAAATTACAAAATGCGAAAATGGATTCATTGAACAATGAGTCTGTTTATTTAAAATTCGCCAGGATAGAATAAGAAATTTTTGAAACTTTGTCAGAAAAATAATCAATACACAACAAAACCCAATAGATTAATACGAATGAGACATCTAGATAGATTGGTTGGAAGTAGATAAGATTCGAACTTTAAAGTTACTAGGTAAATGGTCATTTAATAGAGTTGTTGGTAAACGACGACCACTAGTTGCTGTTTTCAGTTTGACCCATTACTGTAATTTTTATTGTCCAATGTGTCCGTTTGGTGATTCAAATAAGGAGGGACAATTAAAATTAGTCAACGAAAGGGATCTAACTACAGAACAATGGAAATCTATCTTTGACAAAGTTTCGGAATACTGTGTTTGGTCAATTATTGAAGGAGGGGAACCAACCAGTCGACCTGATTTTATGGAGCTTGTTAGTTATCTTCACAGTATTAACATGCCCACTTCGCTGATAACTAATTGTTCACTTTTACACACCGTGGACCTCGAAAAATTAAAACAATATGTTCAGTTCATTACGTGTAGCATCGACTCGGTTTATGAAGAGCCATATTGCAAAGTGCGCGGTGTGCCTAGAAAAATTTATCAAAAAGTTATGGAAAATATTGGACTCCTTAATGAAAGTAACATTTCACATTATTTCAATAGCGTAATTACAAAATTTAACACAGATGAATTTATCGATCAAACTTATTTCGACAAAGCAAGGGAGCTCGGTTCAAACGCAGTTTCTCTAACCTTCGTAGAAGACAGAGCGGATGCTCTGTACTCTTTATTGCCAGATAGAAAAACTATGGATAAAGTATGTGAAAGTGTTTTGAGTTATGGGAAAAAGCATTCTTCACCTCAAATAATGATCCCCCGAGAATATTTTGAACAGATTCTAGAAAATGGGCGCACTAATTTTGACGAATGCGGAGTATGGAAGAGTACATTTGTCAATGCCGACGGGACCGTTATGGTGCCGTGCTGGAAGTTTAACAATCCTGAGAACATGTATAATCTGCTTGAACATAGCATAGAAGATGTTTGGAGTGCACCTCAATGGGACATAGCTAGAACATGTCACGATTGTCAGGTACTCGGATGTATATGGTATTCTTCTCAACCTATAACTACCTTCGCCAAAAATTATATGAACGGTTTGTCCAAAATGATAAATCAACATAAACCGGAATTATCCATCGATTAAATTGTTTGAGCTTTAATTACCGGCAACAGGTCTGCATTGGTTCATCTACAAAATTTGATCCACTCGCAAATTCAGGTTATCATTATTATGATATAACTCTCCTACAGCTTTGAATTCCTTACCTTTTTTTATCAACTCTCTTGGTCCCCGATAATCATAATGGTGTAAGCTAGCATACCATTTACCATTTATCAGTACTATTGCTTTGCCCAACAATACCTTTTCAATTTCGATGTCATAAGTCTGTCCTTGAACTTTTTCTACATTCTCAGATAGAATTATCTTGTTTCCAATTATTTTTATCCTTCTTAATTTTTTAAGCATCTGTAATCCTGCAATGACTAGGTCATTTTCTTGTCCCAATGTCTTATGAATTAGTTCTATTTCCATTCCGCTGTTTCCGCGACAAGATACTAATGAATATATCTTTCTAGCCGTCCGTTCAACTGTTTTTCTAAAGTGTACCAAAGAGTTATCATTTGTGAGGGTTTTAATCTTCTCATGTAAAATCTTGTTTTTGGCCCGTGCTGTTTTTATCTTGGTCCTCTTTTCAGAGTTCAGAAAAGAGTCCAGATATTCTATCTCCTCTTTGGTCATAGGATCAAGTTCTAGGTTGGTTCTCTCAAGGGTTTTGAGTTCGAGATCAATATGGGTAGACGAGAATATGGCTTTCATCTTATCAATTTTTTTTCTGGTGATGTCTAGATAACGTTGATCGATTGTATCCTTTGTTGCAAGAATCAAAACCGAACCGATGTTTTTTCTTCCAGTTCTTCCCCTTCTTTGAATATGTCTAATTTCGCTTGGTATTGGTTCATAAAAAACTACTAGATCTACCTCCGGAATATCAAGGCCCTCTTCTGCAATAGAGGTCGCCACTAGAACACTAAATTCGCCATCCCTAAAATTTCTCAAGATAGAGTTTTGTTCTTCTTGTTTCATTCCAGGATCTCCTTGTCTTTTGGATTGACCCACAAATTTTGACGCCCTAATGTTATCTTTAATAAGCATTTCAACAATGTGTTGTGCAGTGTCTCGATATTGAGTAAAGACAAGAACTCTAGAAATTAGTCCTGATGTATTATGCGATGAATTGTACCGCTTATTTAGGATCGGTTGTGTATCATTTCTTTCTTTTAGGACTTTCAGAAGGTATTGAACTTTTGGATGCTCCATCTGTAAATTTTCCATCAATCGTTTTATTTCTTTAATTCTATTATCCTCTAGCAAAATCTTGTGGCTCTTAGTCTCATCTGGTCTTGTTCTATCCAAAAACGTTCCAAGTGAGTGAAAGCCTTGACTTTCTACTAATTCAATACAATACATCAGTGATAATGCAATGGATTGTTGCATCAATGCATAGTAGATCGATCGTCGATCCTCTCCTAAAGTAATATTCAATTTTGACCTAAGTTGTTCGCCTAATGAGATCAGATCCCTCTTGAAAATCCATTTTGAATTTTTTCGTAAAATATTTCTACTGCTTAACCAATTGAGCTTCTCGTCTAACATTGTGTTCAAAATTGATTTAACATATTGATACTCTGAAGGGAGATCGAACCATTGCCACTTTAGATCAATTGGATTGATGTACCGTTTCACATCTTTATCATCCTCAGTTTTAAATTCAATATTTTCAATAAACAAATTATTACATATTTCTTGAATTTTGTTTTTTTCTGATCCCGGACTAGCTGTTAATCCAAGGATTAGTGGATTCAAACAATGCTTGGCGTATTGATCTGCTATGAAAGTGTACGCGTAATCCTTCACGGCACGATGTGCTTCGTCAAATACTACCAAAAAAAAATCTACAAGTGAAAGTCTTTTCTCAACAATATCGTTTTTTACTACCTCTGGAGTAGAGAAAAAGAGTCTTATCGTCTTATTATTCCACACAACTTTTCTCGCATGCGGTGGTATTTTTCCAGTAACAACTACAGTTTGCTCATCAAGTAATTTCAAATTGGACATAAATGAGTCCCAGTGCTGGTTCACAAGTGGTCTAGTCGGCGCCAATATTAGGATTCTCTTTTTTTTATAATTATACAATATGTTGACGGATACAAGCAAAGAAATGATTGTCTTTCCTAATGCTGTGGGGAGTATAACCAAAGTGTTCTTATTCAAAGCCGAATTGGAAATAATTTCTTGATACTCCCTAAAACGCAGGAAATTTTTCCTAAGAAGGGGATGACTAAAGTAACTCATGTTCGTTCGAGGTCGCCAATCGACATTTGGATTATCATTAAGCAACTATTTTGTAACAAGAGTTTAACAAATTGAATTGGTTTTGATTTGGCACGATTTTTTTGTATCTATTTCTTGGGACTCAAATTTCAAATACGTCTGTTTCAGTTGATTGGGGTGTTCTTGATTTTTTTTCTGGGTTCACTTCATCTAAACTTGTGGCGAGTTGAACAATTTTGGCATTTGTGAGAATATTACTTATCAGTTCTAGTTCAGAACTAGATTTGATCAATATTCCTCGTTTTTTTGTTGCTCCACCCGTCGAGTCAACGGGATTAATTTCCATCGCTATGTAAGGTGGTCTGCTTTTGTATTCTGGCAGTTTGATCAAAAATACCCCCGGTATACTAGTTGCTTTTCTCTCCCAATTTCTCCCTTCCCTCAAAAATTGAGATAACCTTTCGTCTGTCATATACTAATAATCGAATTGGGTATTTTTAAAACATGCGATTTAGCAAAACATTACATTACATTACACAGTATCTTAAGTGAGCGAATGAAAACAAAAGTACTTCATTACACTATCATGAAAATCATACAAGGAATTGGCATGTCCTGTATCCCTGTGATTAGGATGGTATATTATTTATCTCTATGAACCGTCGAAAAAAGAATATCTGTATAGTTTTCGTCTGGGGAGCTATGGAAAATCTTAACCATGATACGCATGTTACTTAAAACAGTAATAAATTAACTGATGCTGTAAGGAAATATTTCTAAACACTATGCTCTGAATCATTGAAAATAAAATGAAAGATAAGGATGATTGTATCTGGCTTCCGAATAGAAAGATTTGATGCGACAGTATATGTCTATGTGCATCCTTAAGTTGGAAATTCAATCGACGCGCTGTCCAGTTCTAATATTGGAATGTAAATTGAGTGTGTATCATTTCCTATTTTTTCAACGAAATTGTATTCACCTGTTAGTTGCCTCAATTCAATAAATTTCTTGCTTGGCTGATCTTTTTCAACAATGTAATGAACTAACGCGCCTCCAAGGGCACCAGTTTCAATAAAGAGAATTTCTTTTTCCTTGTATTTAATGTGATAAAGCATTGGAGTCAAGCCTAAGGCAGACTGCGAGGAAAACAGTATCACTTTCAACATGTCGTTCAGATTCTTGTATTTCAAAAATGTTATCGGCGATTCATCCTTTGTCATTTCATTAATAGAGATGGTACCCGAATTTCATTGTATCGATTTATAACGAATAGTACATAGATTAGTGATAAAAGAAATCAGATTAATGATGAGATGAAATTGTTGTGCGCAGCGAACACCAGGCAAGGTAAACTTTGAATGTAATTGCCATAGACTTCTGGATAAGGGGAAAAAAATTGTGTGATATTGATTGAAAGATAATAGTTCTTCAGTTTATTAGATAACTATAATTCAAATATAGGATTGTTGATACTTAGATATTATTAAGAAAATGAATGCGAAGAAATTATTAGCTTTATTTTCATTGTTGCTCTTTATTGCACTTATAGGTAACCAGATTACCAATACATCTAGCGACCATGCGTCAGCGCAAATAACTCCGATTGACAACCCAACCAATACTGGTTCTATGTCATTACCTGATCTATTTACTAAGGTTGAAAAGTCCGTAGTGCAGGTAACTGAGCAAGATAATTCTAACGAATTGGGATCTCGTCTTGGATCTGGATTTGTATTCGATAAGGACGGTCATATTATTACAAACTATCATGTCGTAGTACCAGGTTCTGATAATAATGATGAACTTCAGGTTAGTTTCCTAGATGGTAATGTTTATTCTGCGGAGCTGGTTGGATTTGACCAATTTGCAGATTTGGCCGTGATTAAGGTAAAAAATATCACCTCTGATAAATTAACGCCACTGTCCCTGGCTAATTCAACCAGTCTTAGAATTGGAGAGACAGTTGTTGCAATTGGGAACCCATTTGGGCTCTCTGGTTCAATGACAGTGGGTATAGTAAGTGGTTTGGGGAGGCTATTACCGTCAAATGAGAATGGAGAGAATTTAGGTACAACGTCATCGTTCTCTATTCCAAATATCATACAAACTGATGCAGCCATCAATCCTGGAAATTCCGGTGGTCCCCTCATTGATACCCAGGGTAGAGTTATCGGAATCAACACAGCCATATTTTCGAACACTGGGGTCTATTCTGGAGTAGGATTTGCAATTCCTTCTAATACCATAAGCAAAGTTGTACAGTCGCTCATACAAACTGGTTCATACCGTCATCCATATATAGGGATAATTGGCCTTAGCCTTACTCCTGATTTGGCAAAACAAATTGGATTGACTCAGACTAAAGGATTTCTAATCACAAGTATCACAAAGGGGAGTCCAGCCGAGAAATCTGATTTACGTGCAGGAACAACTACAAAGACCCTTAACGGAAGAGATCTTGATGTAGGTGGCGACATTATATTAAAAATCGATAATAGAGACGTAACCAAGATTGATGACATATTATCTTATCTTGAAAGTCAAAAACATGTGGGAGATAAAATTCATCTAACTGCCCTAAGAGACAATACTATCAGGGAATTGGACCTAGTGTTGGGAGAAAGACCTAGTGCAGACAAGATTGATTCGTCACTTAATGATTTCCCTAACAGACTGCCGCCGCCCCAAAATGGAAATGGTAATTCCCCGGAAGAACTTTATGACGAATGTGTGAGAGTTGCTGGAAAGAGTTTTTGTGACTTTCTATTTAGGAAATGACCTTACTGACTGGTAATATCAAGAGTCAAGTACTTTTTCAACATTCATGTTCTGATTTTCCTAAAGTTAGTTAAAATCACGCTACCCAAGTTTTTCTGATTTTACATACCATTTTCCCGAACGCATCCCCAACACAATCGTTCCAATATAGTTACCTTTTTTGTATACTTTAGCAAATTCCTTCGCTAACCCAAAAAGTGAAATCAAGAGGGTATCTTTTTGATGGTAACCTGATTCTAAAACCTTCATACTTAATTTGGTGCTTGCCTTAACTATTATTTTTCGCGCGTCAGACCAATCGCCGCTCCACGAGATTATTTCAAAATCACCAAAGTTTTTTGATGAAATCAGGTAACCTTCAAGTTTTGCTTTAAATTCCTTTTTTTTCTCTACCGAATATGCATTCATCCATTCTACAGCTCTAATGCCCATCCCATTTTCGACTCCGAAACTGTCGGCTCCAGCCAATAGTGTAAGACCTTGTGATTAATAATTTTAAACTTTTTAGTTTGTTAAATAACCTTAACATACCAACGACGAATCTGCAAAGTTCTAAGTCTGTATGTACTTGAGATTCTAACTACATTTTGTCAAAAACGAATCATTTAAGTAAACTCAGGTGAATAAATTCGACATGTCAAGCGAGGTTAATATTCGAGAAAGTCCTAATCATTTCATAGTACTGGATGCGATCGCAAGAGGAATAAATAATGTTGACAAGATTTCTCGCGTTTCCAAATTAAATAAATCTGAAGTTGAAATGATAGTCAATGATCTTGTTTTTCAGAGATTAGTAATGATAAATGAGAAGAGAGGTTTCTTTGGTAGGAAAAAAAATGAATTGAAAATAACAGAAACTGGCATGAGTCTTCTTGGCAACAAGAAAAAGGAACTACAGGAGAAGGTTCAAGAAATGCAACAGCATTACAATAATGGAGACAAATCACAGCTTGACTCGTTTATGGTTTCCAATAGATCATGGGTGCCGATGATGCTATTTTCAGGGATAATGGATATTCTATTTTTCACTTCCATGATGTCTTTATTGGGACTAGCGTTAAATCCTATGGAAAGTTCCTTAGCTCAAGATAGTGCAAATACAGACAATAGTGGAAATGCAGATAACACAAGTGGGGCTAGCGATAGTGGTTCTGAGAGTTCCGGGGGAGAATCTCAAGATGCGGGAAGCGATGGTGGCGGTTTTGATGGTGGCGGTTTTGATGGTGGCGGTTTTGATGGTGGCGGTTTTGATTTTTAGATCTTTATTCAATCCAATGATTTACATAAATATAACAAGTAAGCGAGTACAATTCTGCTAAAGCCCACGACTATCCCGAAAGTTTAACAAAGAGACTACTAAGTGTATAGTAATCAAATCAAGTACTACGATTGTTACCTATTGTCGGTACTGTTGGATGTCTTACCGTACCTTAGAAGAGTTTCTACAATGAAATTTACATCGTCTTTAGTTTTAGCAAGGTGTGCAATCTTTATACAATCCCTTATGTCTTTTGATTTCATCTTGTGCCAAACTAGGTCAGCTATTTGATTTGCAATGTCCTTTGTGATGCCATCTCTCCCGAGCATGTGAATTGAAACATCCAAAAAATTCTCAAACTTGTATTGTTTAAAGTGCAGTACCACAAACCTAGACAGCAAGGGAGTAAGCAAGTGGTTGGTCCCATTTGCAGTGGCAAAAACCCATGTCTTCAATTGAGTATTTCTAGTTTTCATAAATTTTGTTTCAGCTATGATTCCAGTTTCCATAAGACTGAGTAGAACAGTCTGATCTCTAATAGACATGTGTTCTATCTCATCAACAACTAAGAACCTGGGTCGCTTCTCAAACAAGTAGTCGACCATACCGGATCTTGTGCTATGAGTACCTAGCGTAAAATAAGAACGTTCGAGTTTCATACACCCTAACATGAATAACGTTTTTGCTGATGCCGGTGGACCAACAAGTAGAATATGAATTGGCCTATGTGACTCAAAGGACAAGAAGAATAGTTTTTTTATATCTTCGTAACCGATTATGTTATCAAAAAGGTCATTTTGCAGATTAGGTTTAGTTGAATAAATACTAATGTTATTTCTACCGGCACTCATTTCTTTTTCTACAGACATTTCTGCATTAATTATTTAATTTGACTAATTATAGAGTTTCCTGCAAAATGATTGTGCCTAATTACTTTAATTTAGTAGACGTAATGTTAAAGATGTTACTATTGAACCATAAAAAGCCGTTATCACATTACTCGATTGCTCTTCGATTACTCTTGCCTATTAGTACCAGCCAATCTTCATCTTGAAACTTATGTAGACAAATAGCAGATATTTGACGAGTACATAAAATTTATTTTTGGTAAACTTTCTTAATCTCATCATACGATATCTGATAAACGACATATCTGCTAACTATTAGTACCTATTATTTATGGTTCACTATTACGTGATGGAAAGATTGCCATTCTAGGAGAGTATTGGTCACCCTTGGTTATTAAAAGAAAAGAATTTGCTAATATCAATTTAATAAGATAATAGATCATCCGTATTATTCTGTTGACGATGGATTTAACAAGGTAAATTATTATAGACATTACTTGCCATCAAGTCAATAATGCGTCATAGCAAAAAACTGAAAAGTGATGCCAACTTAATTGTCGGGACCAAGGATCTTTTGACGGTCAAATGGGAAAATAATCAGGTTATAATGATTGATCAAACAAAGTTGCCAGGCAGACTGGTATATGTAAAATACAAGAAATACGAGGATGTTGCCAGAGCAATAGAACGATTAATTGTTAGGGGAGCGCCTGCTATTGGTGTTGCAGCGGCCTTTGGTATGGCATTAGCAGCACTTTCGAGTAACGCAAAAACTCCGAAGGCTCTGCTGAAAGACCTTAAAATTGCCTATCAAAGGCTTAAATCAACAAGACCTACTGCAGTAAACTTGGTTTGGGCTCTTGATCAGGTGATGAAGGAGGCAACTTCAAAGAATGATGTCAGCGACATAAAAAAATCTATTATTCTGGCTTCTCAAAATATGGCAACAGACGATATTGTTACAAATAAAAAATTAGGAAAGAATGGAGCAGAAATGATACGTAAGGAGGAAGTAATACTTACACATTGTAATGCAGGTTCGCTTGCAACTGTCACATACGGCACCGCACTGGGCGTTTTGAGAGCTGCAAACGAGATGGGCAAGAACATTCGTGTTATTGCAACTGAGACAAGACCTGTGATGCAAGGCTCCCGATTAACTGCCTTTGAATTAGATCATTATGGGATAGATTTTAGTTTAATTCCTGATACTGCTGTAGGTCATATGATGTCTAGTGGGCTAATAAATCGAGTAATAGTTGGAGCAGATAGAATTTTGAAAAGTGGTCATGTATACAACAAGATTGGTACTTATCAGGTAGCTGCTCTTGCAAAGAGGCACAATATTCCATTTTACGTTGCCGCACCAAGTTCTACATTTGATTTGACGAGCAAGGTAGGTCATGTAGTGATTGAAGAAAGGAATAAGAATGAATTGATGAAAATGGGTAACAAGCTGCTAGCACCAAAGGGTATTAAGATTTTTAACCCCGCATTTGACGTAACGCCTCCAGAATTGATAACAGGAATTATTACTGAAAAGGGCATCTTGAAACCCCCGTATAGAGAAAGCATAGGCAAAGCTATCTAAGACATGGATAAAGTATTTAATCCGTTATGGTATTTTTAATGTTGGATGCCGAAGAGTATTAGTCATGAGCACGTGTATTCCGTATTAAGGAAATGTATGGATCCAGAGATTCCAGTTAACATTGTCGATTTGGGTCTTATCTACGGGGTGAACATAAATGATTCAAATGATGTCGACATAGAAATGACAATGACGACAAGAGGTTGCCCACTACATGACACCTTAGTTAGTGATGTCAAGAGATACATAGGTAAAATTGATGGGGTAGGGAACATAAATATCTCTATAGTTTGGGATCCTCCATGGAATATTGAAAGAATGGAACCATCTGTAAGAGAAAAACTAGGTTTTGGAAAACCAAAGTTGAGGTTTCAAGTTGATTATGAAAAATACCAACCCTTGGTGAAGGGCAGGTTGGTTACTCAGGAAGATGGCTCGTTGATTCTGGAAAATGAAAAAGAACAGAAATTTATGGTAAATCAGGCGATAGTTGATTTTTGGAACAGTTGCGATGGAACAAAAACAATTACTCAGCTAGCGGATCATTTCTCAGCCAAACTGGGATTACCAAGACAACAAGTGGAACAAGAAGTAGTTCAACTCGTTCAGCAGCTCCTTGAATCAGAATTATTGAGGCCCCAGTAACTACGAAACGAATATTGTGTTCCCGAGATAGTATCGTTTCCACAATTCCACTATCTACATTTGATAAAATGGTAATTGAGCTAGGAAGTGGTGATGGTCAATTATTAGAAGGTGTAATCAATAATGAAAACAGTCCAAATACATGCTATGTAGGCATCGAGATTGATGCAGCTCAGATTCAAAGGGCTCGGGATAGAATGTCAGGAAAAAATATTTTCTTAATTAATGAATCTATTGAAAAAGTCATTCCATTGTTACCAGATAATTATGTAGACCGGTTTATTTTTGTACTGCCCCCACCAAAGTACATTGACAGGGAAACGGAGTCTCAATGGATCTTATTGTATCAGAAAATCTATGAAAAACTAAAAGAAAATGGCACTCTTACACTTGTAACAGAAGTTACTAATGATTTGCTGGAGCCTGTCTCTAATGATGAATTTAGAACTTGGAAAGCTTGGCTAGCTTCCAGTTTCGTAAATTTTGGTTTTACATTAAGACAGGTTTTTAATGAATGTCCGCTTAACTATAGATCCCATTTTTTAGAACAATTTAGGTCAGACCAGCTGAGGATAAAGATTATTACGCTAATCTTGGAAAAGCCCAGTTATAAGTCAATTTAAGCTGTACGCGTCTGGATATTACTTACTATTATGCAGTAACAATATGTGATCGTTACAACAGTCTCGCGAACAGAATGTGGATTGACATTTGTCATGATTGCACGGAATAGGTTCTTGGTGATTAAACCGTTTATTACAATAGGTGCAGCTAGATTCTAGTTTTATAAAATCATGGTTGGAAAAACTGGCTCCGCAATTTCTCTTCTCTCTAAACCATCTTATATCCACATTTTGTTTTTCAGCATAAGTCATGACTATATCATAAGCCTCGTAGAAGCCCTGCGCGAAAAATTCTCGAAAAGATGTTCTGGCAGTGTCCTTTCTGGAATTAGAAAAAGAAACTATCCATTTTTCATAAGGAACAATATTTTCTTCATCTATCACTGGAACAATTTCCTTGTTCTCATGCTCATGATTTTTCAACTAGTTAAATAGTGTCTCTGCTTTCAAATATATCTTTACCAATGATCAAACGACTTTATTATTGTAGAACATGTCATTAAAAAAATCGGCCATTTTCAAATTGAGAAGTTTATATGAACCGAGTAGTAATAATTCATGATTGGAAAAGACCTGCGCATATTGCGGAAAATCTTTTCGTGGAGAGAGTTGGCCCCATGTAGAGGGAAATTCAAACCTAGGTGTCATAAAAATAGAAAACTTTTGCTGTGAAGAACACAGAAGTTTGTTTTTGGAATCTAGATAATATCGTTAGCTATTTGCCAAACACTTGGCCTAGATTGTTGCGCATGCTACCCAATCGGCCCTTTCGGCTCTCTTTCTTCTTCACATGTTCAAAGCATTTTTCGCACAGTGATCTTAGGTTCGAAGGTCTATTATCTTTCAATGAGCCATTTATGTGTTCAAAAAAGGGACCATTACTTCCTTTAAATTTAACAGAACATTTTTGACACCTATGATGCGACCGTTCAAGTACAGTTTGTCGTAAACTGAGAGTGAGATTCTCGTATTTCTTTCTGTCAAAAGTTTCAGTACCTCCGCCACCAAAAAAAGACAATATTTTATCTACGAAAAGAATACAAGAAGGGTAAAAATAACTTTTACTATTCGATATCAGGCTATCTGTTTAAGGAGAGTTGAATGATGGTAAAAATAAAGAAGTAGCGCACCCACTACTAAAATGGATACTCACGCTTCAGAATGGGGTCACTAGTTCAAATGGAATATCGAGTTTTTCTACGGTGCATACTGCGCCAGGCATACAAACAACACCATAAACAACAACATTATTACATTCTACTGTACTTTCTTGATTTTGTGAATTATTTTCACAGTTGTTAATTTGCTTCCTTTCGGTATTAACTTGCGTGTTATCTTCTTTTTCATTTTCTGCCCTAACTTGTTGAATCCCACTGGAGATTGCAGTTGATACTAATGTTAGCGTAAGTGCGGATATCAAAATGACAGCCATAGTAACTTGGTTCATTGATTTGATTTCTTATTTATGATATATTAGAAGTGCGTTACAACAATTAGTAAAAAAGAATGAGGATCTTGTTGCTAAATTTGTGTGTGTGAATTTTTTCTATAACAAAAATTTAAAAAATCAAGAATTTGCTTAAAAAATCCGTCTAGACACCGTCTAAATAAGGATGGACCGAGTGGGATTTGAACCCACGGCCACCTACGTTTCCTCTGTAAATGCAGTCTCATTTACATGCAAGGCAGGTATTCTACCAGGCTAAACTATCGGCCCATTGACACAGTATTTTTTTACTTGATAATTTAAGTGCTTTTAATTAAACTTGCTTGTCATAATTTGATCTTGCAAAATATAGTAGAGTTCACTAATATCGGTCAGACGATATGCGGGACTTTGCCGGAAAACAAATTTTGTTTCTTTGAATAAGAACGTAGAGACCAATTCAAAATCGAGTTTTTATATTGTGGAAACACATGAATATTCCTATTGATACTTAGAATCCTTACACAACATTACACATTTGATAACTAGTCTTAAATGAAATATGATACGCAATTTTGTACAATGGTGCATTAATGAATTTTCAAATTATTCATGCAAATTAAGAGTTGGATATATTTGGATTATCATTTTTCAAAAGCAAAAACGCAATCAGTGCACTCTAGACTGGGTTGACGATTAATACCATAAATGGATGCTGCTTTCTAGGATTCTCCCCCAAGTTTAAAAAATTTTTACATCCTTGAGTGATAATAGTGCCCACTTCCAACTCAATCAATTGTTTGACTAGTTTGAATGTCAGTAGCAAATTGATCGAAATACTTTTAGCACATGTCTAAATAAGCTGAGGTATGTCCGCTCTTTTGAAAGATCGAGTGTGGGTAATGCTATCCGAGGTGGCCAAGAGAGGAGTTTATCCTTTACATGGATCCAGACTAGGAATTTTCAGAATACCCATTGAGATAACAGAGCGCTCTGATATTAGCGCAATAATCGATAGTTTAAAGAATTCGGGTTTCAAGGTTGACACTTATGCCGATAGAATCTATGTTACGGACAGATGGACGGAAAATGGAATCGATGCGATAACTCAAAAGGAAGTAGAAGCTAACTTGGAAATTACTGTTGAGATTGTCACAGGAGATGTGGTAGATGTTATTTACCAGATCAGGCCATTGGAACACTTTGGTGATCATTATTGGATCAAGAATTACAGACAAGAAACAGACACCAAAGCAAAAATTATTATCGACACAATAATATGGAACTCCAAGATCGGCGATAAACTAATAGATCATTATAAAAAGTCACAAAAACTATCACCGGAAGCTGCTATAAAAAAATTGGACGAAATGACTCCACTCAAAAAGAAACCAATAACTCGAGATTCTTCGGCTGCTCAACAATCTATGACCCCAGAGAAAAGTTCTCCTCAACCTCAGATTCAGACTAGCACACCATCTGTAACATCCCCCGCTCAAACTCCCCCAGCTATGACAGGTGGAAGTACAACAATATCACTTTCAGGTACTGGAAATTCATATTCAAAGATTGAAGGTCCAATTGACCCTGATTTTAAGTCAAAACGCCAGGTAACTGGAGCTTTTCAAGGGATTAAGGTATGGGGCCCGATAGATCCTCCTGGTCAACTTGGAATATGGGGAACAGAGGTTACAGTAGACTTTGATATTTGCGTTGCCGATGGCGCCTGCATCGAAGCGTGTCCCGTAAATGTATATGAATGGCTTGACACGCCGGGTCATCCTGCTTCAGAGAAGAAGCCTTTTATGATAAGAGAAAAAGACTGCATTTTTTGCATGGCGTGTGAAAATGTCTGTCCTCCACAGTGCGTAAAAATATTCCAGAAAAGCTAGTACTGGCACTCTATTTCCAGTGAACCTATAAATAATTACTTGTACATTTTCACAGTAGGTAGTGATAGAAGATAATAGCAGAGATTAGCGCAGAGTTTAGCGGAATTTTATATTATGTTTTGATGGGGATCGCCTGGATAATGACCGTATACACTTTGAATTTTAATTATTTGAGTTACATGTCTACAAGAAACTCGGTAAATCATAAAATGAGAAAGAAAATCGATTATAGTGTTGAAACCTGTCCGCTAGTAACCATTCAGCTACCAATTTACAATGAAAAATACGTCGCCGCGCGTCTAATCAACGCAATATGTAATATGGACTTTCCAAAGGGGCGAATGGAGATTCAGGTCCTTGATGATTCAGACGATGAAACCACATCAATAATTGAAACCTTAGTTGACAAGCACAAGAAACTTGGAATCAATATCGCAGTCTTCCACAGGGCTAGTAGATCCGGATACAAAGCTGGAGCTCTAAAAGAAGGATTGAACTTTGCCAAGGGCGAATTCATTGCAATATTTGATGCTGACTTTATTCCACCTAGTGATTTTTTAAGAAAAGCCCTTAGTTATTTTGATGATCCCAAGATTGGTCTCGTTCAGGGAAGATGGGGCCATATCAATGAAAAGTATTCAGCGTTGACAAAAGCTCAAGCTGTGTCATTGGATTTTCATTTCTTCATTGAGCAAAAAGCAAAGAGTCTTACACACCTCTTCATGAATTTCAATGGAACAGCTGGAATTTGGAGGACATCATGCATTAATGATGCGGGCGGTTGGCATACTGGTACCTTAGTTGAAGATTTAGACTTGAGTTTCCGTGCACAAATGAAAGGTTGGAAGTGTATCTTCGATGAGGATCTAGTTGTAAACGCTGAATTGCCTGTTCAAATGAATGCCGCGAAGCGTCAACAATTTAGATGGGCCAAAGGTTCCGTTCAGGTAGCAAAGAAACTTTTGCTAATACTATTATCGCATAGAAAGCTGCCGATCGATACTAAAATTCAGATTTTCATTCAACTCACTAAGCACATTATTAACCCATTATTTCTAATACAATTCCTCATATTTCCGATTTTGCTACTTTTGAATTATCAAATCTATGACACCGCCTGGGCTCCAGCGTTAGGCATCGTTGCATACCTCTTATTGGGACCTATCACATACTTGGTAATGATTCGAAAAATCTGGCGCGAAAATTGGAGGACAAAAGCTATTCAATATCTGTTTATGATATTCTATGCAAGCGGAATCTCTATTAACAATTCTGTGGCCATATTTGATGCCTTACTAGGAAAAAGAAATGAATTCTTGAGAACTCCAAAATTTGGAATAATGGAAAAAAATCAAGATTGGCGTAACAACAAATATGTTCTTCCATTTACGAAAACGACATTATTGGAGATCTTCTTTAGTATCTACGGGTGCATCACTATAGCCATATCTATTCTAACTGGGAACCCGATATTTGTTCCTCTGATAGCGTTGCAAACAATTGGATTTCTTTATGTAGCATATCTAAGCATAATCCAATCCAAAAATAGTAAGAATCAAACTGGTCGATATTTGAGTACAACGGAATACAGCTTAGAGGGTGTAAGACCCAATGATACGCTAGCTTGATGTTATTTTTGCCCACTATTGATAGTATATGGCAAGTGACGCTGCATACTATATGACGCCTGCCTCTCTCAATTTATTCGGTAAATAAGTGTCAGCCAAATACTTGAATCCATATTTGAAAAATGCGTCCAATTCACATTTTTCTTTATGTTCAAGAAACAGATTTAATTCCTTCTTCCATCGCTTATCCTGAAGCCACGGTTTTTTCTTCATATCATTTGCTCTGTTCATATCTTCGGGAGTAGCAGCAAGTCTGGCAACCTTTGGTATATTGTATTCATAAATATCCGAAAACATCATTCCTAGTACCTTAGCGTTTGGTGTTACCAATCTGTCGCTATCATAACTCAATGATTCACTTCCGATTTTATAACGCAAGGCAATTCCTAGTCCCCAGGGATCCGCATCGGCAAAAATAACAACGGGTTTCTTCCATTTTTCGTTCAGCATTTTAACCATCATCCTAGTAGCGCGATCTGGTTCTCCTGATCCTGTCAGTAGTATCGCATTATATTTCTGAATAAAACCAGATTTTCTAATATTATTGAGTACAGTGTCCTTCTCTACTACCATTACAAAATCACCTTTTACCTTCACAATTTCAAGATCTCTGATGTTGGTTGGAATTAGCTGAGATGTTGCTCTACTACCAAGATTACAGTCAATCAAATCTCCACCGACACTGAGAGTGATTGGACCTGAAATCATTCCTTTAGGTTTAGAAGTAACAGAAAATTCCTCTCGTGGAACATTTGTCAATAGTTCGATGGCTTTTATTGCATCATCAGAATCATTCTGGCCACTCCAGAACTTTTGCTGATTTTTTTCGTCGCCAACAGTACTTAAGGTAGCGTAATACATACCCCTGATAGTACTTTCCATCTCCTCATCCAACAGCCTTCGTATAGCATTGGCCATGACCAGATATTGGGCGAAAGTGGGTATCTTCTTTGAGCTATTTGGACCAATTTGAACTGTCTTGTCACCTATGGTAAGCATCCTCTTTTCATCTGACCAGACAGTGTTATCGTATCCAACTTTTGGAATTTCAAGACTAGGCATAACACCCTTAACAAGTACTTCATCTCCTACATTCTTCATTATTTTCCGGATTTTATTGGTTATTTCTTGATGTCGTTTATCTTTTGGGGCCATTTTGAATTATCCCTTTCTTTGTGATTTGCGAGGAGCGTTAATTTTAGCCAGTTTTATATTGCTTCTGGGTTTCAAAACATTAGTTCGGGTGTCAAATTTGCTAAGTATAACTTCACTTTCTTTACCATTATTAAGAATATTCCTTTTACTATCCGCATCATTTACTTTTCCTTTATCCTTTGAATCTTGAAAGATCTGTTTAGTGATATTTGTCAATTCTCCGCTTACATATTTTTCTGCCAGGTCTTGAAATGCCTTGGATAATTTTTTCGAATCAATTTTTATCGAGTCTGATATTGCGTCTACTATGAATGGAATATAATGTTTGTATAACCTTAGTTTATTCTCATCTTCCTTTATCTTTAATTCTCTTCTAATTTGAGCACTTACTTTTCTGTAAAGATCCGACAGACATGATTTCATGTATTTTTTCAGATCGCCTTCTGAAGCTATGCTCTCCTTTCCAGCAGTTTTGTAAGGTATCTTTGTTGAACATATATGGAAGAAAATATGTATTGGCAGATATTCTACTGTTCTGTCTGATTTTGTTTCTACATTAAAAAATTGTTCCTTTACTTCCTTCTTTGAAATTCCCATTTTATTTATTCCGACCTCGGAAATAACTTCTCGTGCTACATCAGATCCTTCGTCATAAAGTAGGGCTATTTTATTAGCAAATCTGTACAGTTTGAATGATGGAATATCGCCTCCATACGCAATTCCACATTCTACAATCGTAGGTCGATTGTTCACTACGCAAATTCTTGAAGAATAAGCGGTGAGGGCTGGTTTTAGTATCTTGGTGGTTAAATGAGTTTGGCTTCCAGAATTTGTCGATTCTTTATTTTGGATAATTGAATATTCCGAAGTCATTCCAACAGTAAGTATTTTCTCTCCTATGGGACTCAAGTGGTCTGTATTAGGAGACTGAAATTTTGTATGTTTACAAATATTTACAACCTTTATCAGATCATGTTCATCATATTTGTCCGCTGGTTTGACTGGTAGTCCTGCTCTATTAATAATATCTTTAGCCTTATCGGTAGACATTTTTTGAAACGAGCTGGTAAGTATTCCTTGCAGAGAGGTCTTTTGATTCATGAAATTTAAAATAGCCTTCTTTAAAGTTTTAAGGTCCATATCAGACGGGTGAGGTAATACTTCCATTGATGGATTGGGCATAATTTCAGTCCTTCTCTTGAACGTTACCTTTCCCTCATCCGTTTCAAATATTATGATCGCATACGGATTTACAATGCTTGTTTGACTAATGTAGTCGTAGATTTTGTTTTTTGTCACAGGAGATAATTTTGCACGTAGTATGGCTTCGACTTTAAAACCAGATTCACCTTCGATTTGTGATTCATCGTTCTTGACATTCTTCTTTAACAGGGTGATTGGCTTATTTGTTCCGATATCAGTTCTGAGGTCGAAATAACATTCTGATTCGTCTTCTGATTTAGACCAAACCTTCAATGGATGATCCGTATCCTTTGTTGAAAAAGCTGCAATCATTTTCAAACCGACACCAAAGAGACCTCGTTGTTGTTTTTCGACATATTTTCCAGAAGTTAGGAATGAACAAACTGCAACAGGTACTTTTTCTGAAGGAATTCCAACTCCATTATCCTTACACGATATTGTCCAGAGATCATTAAGGGAATCAAGAATTTTTAGTTTCAAATGAATAACTGGCAAAATGTGATTTACTTCGCATGAGTCCAGGGAGTTCTCTATCAATTCTCTCACTGACATGTAGAGGATGCGTTCCCCAGTAAAACCGGCAAGAGCTGAATTATCGACAAAAAATTCTGACTCTGCTTTTTTGTCATAATGGATTTTTGATTTTTGTTTTTGATTGATTTGCATCATAGTTTTTGGTGGCTTTGTTCCCTTCTCTAAGACTTCTGTTGTAACTTTTGATGTCAACTGACCAAGTTGGTACGTTACTAAATTTAACTTTTTGTCAAGATGGGTCTGATTGTTGTGGAAATCAACAAGCATCCTTATACTGACGAACCGTATGGTGTCGCCTCATTTTTTAGTTTAATGATTTTATGAGAGCTAAATTGCAATAGTAATCTGTTTTTGCCCTTGAGAACTACTACAAAATCTGACCCTGTGCCCACAATCCTGCCACCAAAAAGATCTTTAATGTTCATCTTAGTCTATGCATCTGCATAACATATTAATTTTGAGATAATTTAGCACAATATTTGTTTGATTCTTCAGGTAATGAGGTAAAAATAATAATTGCTATTTACACTTTTACTTAGTTCATGGATGTCGAAAGCAGGATTGGACTTGTTTTAAGAGAGCCTACCGAAGAGGTTGTCGAAGTTACACAATTAAGACAACTTTTCGAGACTAATTCAAAACCTCGTCATTATATTGGTTTAGAAATTTCAGGAAAACTTCACCTTGGTAGCCTAATCCTGACTGGTTACAAGATAAATGATTTCATTAAGGCTGGCGTTAATACTAATGTATTTCTTGCAGACTGGCACACATATATTAATAACAAATTAGATAACGATTGGCAAAAAATAATTGAGGTTTCGAAATATTTTGGAGAAGCTTTTAAATTTTTTTGCCCCGGAGTAAATATCATTTTAGGATCCTCGCTTTACGATACTTATGACGATTATTGGAAGAATTTTATGATTTTTAGCAAACATATGACATTATCAAGAACTCTAAGGGCATTAACTATTATGGGTAGATCTGAAAAGGAAAAACTGGATTTTTCACAGTTAATGTATCCTTCAATGCAGTCTGCGGATATTAAAGCGTTGGATTTAGACATCGTTCATGCAGGGATGGATCAAAGAAAAATCCACATGCTGGTAAGAGAAATTTTTCCCAAGTTGGGCTGGAAAGTACCTGTTTCTGTCCATCACCATTTACTTCCCGGTCTTAATGAACCAACCAAACTTGCATCAAATGTGGGTGATGAAGATGATTATCGAATTTCGAGTAAGATGAGCAAGACGACTCCATTAGGTGGCATATTGATACACGATGATGAAAATACAATCAAAAGTAAAATAACAAGAGCTTATTGCCCTATTGGGATCTCAGAAAATAATCCTATATTAGAGATCATAAAGTATGTTATCTTTCACAACTTTTCTCAGTTTCAGATTGAAAGGCAAAGCAAATATGGTGGAAACATCGTGTATGATGATTTTACGAAACTTGAATCTGATTACAATCAGAAAAAGATTCACCCTAAAGATTTGAAAGACTCGGTTTCAATTTATTTGAATAAAATAATAGAACCTATACGCAACCATTTTGAGGATTGGACTATACTAGATGATCTTTAAATTCATGCTGTGTCTTAAAAAAGAATTAAATCTACTAAATAGGTGTATTTAACAAAACAGACCGAGCCTGATTATGTGATTATATTGAATAGTTAAATTGAATATATTACCAATAGATGCAATTAAATACCATCTGATTAAGGTGAATAAATAATATTCTATTCTTAAATTCAGATTTAATGTAGTAAAGAAGAGTCTCTTCGTTTTTTAGCACTTGTTCTTACTCAATCCACTTATACCTTGTTTAGTATCATTTTGCGATAACAAACCTTGAACACAAAAAACGTGGTAATGTTCATAGCACTGTCTATAGGTATATTGACAGCGCTAACAGGAACAGGTCTGTCACAGGTAGCGCCAGCATTTGCTGACAAGGAAGAGTGCGAAGACAATGATGACAACAACTGTAACGAGAGGACCCATAAGATAATACAGGATAACGGTTGTGAGGCAGAGAATGAATATGAAAAAATTGGCTCCATGGGTAGTACCACTAACAACAATGACTTTGAGTGCACCAACATCCTTACATCTCCGGCTAACGGCGATGACAATGTATTAGATGAGGACGAGGTAAGTAACGAGCCAGGAGACGTCTTGATTTGTCACAGAGCAACTGGAAACCCAACACAATCACAAACATTAAGCCTGTCTCAAAATGCAGCTAACAGTCATTTAGCAAACCATCCATTCGATACGCTTGGTGCTTGTCCTACATAAGACCAGGACAACATAGGAGATCAAGTCTTCGGACCCAATAGGCAGTGAGGTAAAGTCACTATCCATTATACCTTTTTCTTTATTTAATAACAGGTGGGTATTTGAACAATTAATTTCAAGTTAATTATTTACTAGAATCATACAAGATATTTACTGTCCAGCCATTATCAATTGCTGCTTGAAATTCCCGATCTGTATGTTCTTGTTTACATCAGAAATGATATAATACATAAATAATTCAGAGGTGCGGTATAGATATGCCCATCGATCCGGACTTTCCAAAGAACCACCAGGTAATAGGAAAACATAACCATGTTGATGGTGAACACTACCATTTTGTATGGGGGCCGGGAAGATCGGATGCGGAGACTTCAACAAAACCAGAAGTGCAGGAAGCATACAAATCGAGGGGAGAAGAATATGTTCCCTTAGGTGTTCATGGTACAATGGTTGCAGTAGATTGGGATTCTTGTTATGCTGATGGTGCATGTATTGAAGCATGTCCAGTACAGGTTTTTCAATGGTATAGAACAGAACAAGATATCCCAGCTATACAAATGGCTAATGCTACAAGTACTGGCACGGGACAGGATCATGAACGAGATGGACGGGTTGACTATACTGATAAATCCGACCCTATTCGAGAACATGATTGTATTTGGTGTATGGCTTGTGTATCCGTTTGTCCTCCGCAAGCAATCAAGGTAGACCAGTCTAATTTGGAATATCATGAAAAATCGGCTGGAACATTTAATGAAGAACTATCAAAGGGTAGTGCCCCTCCACCGCACGCACATTGATTTAGAAGCGACTTAACCGCACAGGGAATCGTGCAAGATATTTACCGCTAAGCCTTTATCAATTGCGTTTTGTTAAGTGGTCTTGAGTTCGAACAAAACTCTAGCAGGATTTTCTATGGGCTTGTTGTTAACGGACACAATTTGGATCTCTATCGGGTATGAAGAGCCATTTTTAAAGTTTGATTGTATATGATATGCTCCGCTACTACTGAAATCTGGCCCGTGAGATGTAGTTTGATTGTCTTGGAAGGAAATTAACTCTAGCATAAGAGGTTCACCAGCAGTAGTAAACCACCTAGAGAATATTGTATTATTTTGACCTTCGCCAATGGTCACATTATAAGTAACTGGAGTAGTTCCATCTAATGGTATTGTCTGAGGTTCAATATTGAGCATCACCCTTGGATAAGTTGCAATATTCCAAGTAGCGTCCGAACCTATACCAATTTTAAAGCCATTCCCTGTGAAGAATGCATTACTACTGTGAACGGAGGCCACTCTCCATGGATGAATGTTACAATGGTATAGGTACTCTCCTGGTTGGCTAAATGTAAATTGAAAGAATGAATTTGCAGTTGCTGGCATTAACCCTGAATTAAATACTGATCCTTGATTCGGAGCCCCTGGTTCTCCACTCGTTACCGTATGCGGTTGTTCAACGTCATTGTTAAACCAGGCAACCGTAGTACCAACCGGAACTGCAATCTTCGGAGGATAATAATGATATGTGCTGTCTTTTTGAGCCGCACCGGGAACTATACTAACTGCATAATCAGCATTACTGTTTTGTAGTGTAGACATACTGCCAGTTTGAGCCAGAATACCAAAATTTACTAATGCTGTGAATGTGAGAAGCATGGTCAAACTGGCGGAGGTAGTAAAAATGAAATAATTCATACTAGACTCACCGTTTTTTACTATTTAAGTTTTTACAGTTGTTCGGCTTTTATCCTTCTGAATTTCATTTTTTACTAGTCCCCCATTTAAGGAACACGGTATATTAAATCCTTATTAGTCGAATTGATTCTGACTGTCGATCAAATATTACTACAAGAAATTAAAGATACAGACGATTGGCTTTCTGGTGTGAAACATGAATCTACTTACAAACGAGATCTCAAAAAAAGGATTGAATTGATAAATTAGGTTTTAGAAAATATGGAAAAGCCTGATGTTGATATTTGTTCGCTTATTGAATCTAAAATGAATGAAATTATACTAACAATAAATCGAACCTATCCAATATTCGAATCTGACGTATTGCATGCTGAATTAAGAATATTAGATTGGATCTTCTATCATGTTTATAGTAACTAATCATCATAAAGGCCTGTACTATTGCACCCAATTCTTATGTCTATCATATTTGAACACTATAAACAACTAAGAAATATAGCAAAAAAAGTTGACATCCTAAGAGAAAATATAATAAATTAAGTGCGTAGACTTGCTTAATGAGTAATAAATCCGAAATATGTCTTCTATGTCATCATCTCAAAGCGAACCACTTTACGGATAAGGATGGCGATAAGTACTGTAATGAGTGTGACTGCCGTGGATTTAGGGAATAAATTAAAGCCTTTAATATTTGCGTTCTATTGTCTATACAAAAGGCTGAAAATTGTGTGGTAAAGAACTTGCGAAATCCATGTAGTATAGTAACCGCTTTTCTCTTGAATTTGTTAATATAATCAAGCTCTCTGTTTCCATTATTTTTAATATTATATTCCAGTATCGCTTGTAAAGATCGATGGTTTAATGGCTTACTTTTAAATCTAATTTGTACACTAAATTTTTTTACTATCAGATATGAATCATCGGTTATATTCTCACCGCGTCTTTTCCTATATTCGAGATATAGATCAATCTCTTTAGCACATTCAGGCGTACAAAATGTAGAATATTCTTCCCTATCACCTTTGTATACGATGATTTTATAAATATCATCAATCTTTTCCAAATCCTCCACTTTGATATTGTGCACCGCTCATATTCTCATTCTGGTAGATGCCAAAAGTAAGAATGCTGTTCTACTTCTTGATCGCACAAACCTAATATTTTCTGTATTTCTTGATGTGTGTATACTCTATCTTTTCCCTTTATTTCATTGTCTGTTTTTTCTGACTTGATAAATTTCTTTAATTTTTTCCAATTCATGATAACATCATTCATTTCGCAAGCATGCCTTATGGTCGAAAGAATTTAATTCTTGGATGATTTTGAAATTTTTTTATCGACTAAATATCTAATCAATAAATTTGAAATGTCGTTTGGTGGTAATTTTAATAATGAATCTATATCTATGTTAAAGTGATTCAAGAATTTTTTTATGCAGAACTCGTAGGATTTCCTTGTCGATTTAGAATTTAGTGAGTTTATGAAGTTAAATATGCATTGCTTTTTTCATCTAATACTTGCATACTATTAACCCTTAGAACCAGATTTATAGAACCAATTTTATTTATTGAATCATTTCTACGCATGAACTATTATCCATTAAATCAAATATCCCCTCCAACACAACCAATATGATGGGATCACGCTACGCTCCACGCTTTGGGGTATCACTTGGGTTGGGTATATTACGTGAATCATGGAAGGCACTAACTCAAAATAATATGGAATTTCCGGAAGTTTTTGAAGATTATGAAAAATATCACTCCGCTGTTAACACGGGTAATTTAGCAAGGGCTAGGTTAGTGGAAGACTGGATTGAACCTGGTGCAATAGTACTGGACGTTGGAGTAGGAGACGGGACAGTTTCAGAATATTTGATAAAAAATAAAAATGTTAAAGTGACTGGACTGGATATTTCGGCAACAGCATGTGAGAAAGCAAGGCAACTTGGAATAGCAACAGAAATACGAGACATCACAAATGGTCTGGGACTTTCTGATGATACCTTTTATGATTACATACTTTTGTTGGAGGTTATTGAACATACGGCGTATCCGCAAAGGATTTTGAATGACGCAGTCAACCATGCGACAAAAGGAGTCATAGTAACTATACCTAATAGTGCGTATATTAAATGGCGCATTCAGATGTTAAGAGGGTATGTTCCACGGCAATCTTTTACACATTTACACTTCTGGTCTGTAAAGGATTTTGAGATATTTTGTAAAGAAGCAAATATGAAAATATTAGAATTTAGGACTTTTCTGCCCAACCATCTGATGAAATTCAAAAACCTTTTGGCATGGCAACAATGTTGGTTGTTATCTCCAAAGAGGAACAATAACCAACAATCACTCTAGATAAAGCAGTTACTCTAAGTACTATGCTAGCAAGTCAAACGAGAATTATCTATCATATGGAATTGAGATGCGCATTGGCACATCAAATTTAGAGTTTCAGGATGCCCAAATCACTGTAAATTTTGGACAATTGAGAAGCTACGTTTACTGCATCATGTTCGCCGGGCAGGTCACGACGAAATTGTAATTGATAATCCAATACACTTAGCCCGCAAGCTAGGGATTGCAAAGCTGTGCTACTTAAATTCTCTAAAATAATATCGTTGACATATCTGATATCAACGTATGTCCTATATTCTCTTATAAAATCAGGAAAGCTAGCATACATTATTGGATTCCTGGTCCTGTCAATTACCTCTATATTGAGATTAATCTGGTTCTTCTTACAAAGGTCCAGAGCCCGCCTTATGTTTGTCACCTCGGAATTTATAGTAAATGCATCTTTCAATTCTCTCTTCGAATTATTATTTGGACTAAAATGCTCTGTGTCTATAGGAATTGGAATATGGATGCCATCGCTTCTAACCAATGGTAACAAATCAGGTGTAGAGACACATACTGCATCAGCTAATTTCTGAGCTTTTGTATGTCCAATCTTTTTTCTATAAAACATTTTGAGTTTAATCATTGTATCTGATATCAGTGATCTGTGAGGAAGCTCTTGTTTTTTTAATCCTCGAATGTCGGTCCCATGATAATGCAAAATTATCTTCTTTTGTCTGTCGAATTTCTTTCGCAGCTCGAACAGTATGTCTATGTACCCATGCACGTGAATTACATCAGCAGTTTCGGCTTCCTGGAGACATGTTTCAGTAAATTTCTCATATGTTACATTAATTAAATAATCTTGATAGAAATCATAAATTCCATATTTGTCCAAAACATCCCTATTCCAGATAACCTTGGCATCATGTCCCTGCTTTCGTTGATATTTTGAGTAAATGCACGCGACACCAGCTGCATCAAGTATGTGCAAAATGTGCATATTTATTGAACTGACCTATCGTCTAATAATCTATTACATAGCGCTCAAGGCAACAAATATTCTCATGATTAATTCTAGACACTTTCACAAAACTCAATCAGATAAATCCTCAACAATTAACCGTAATCCTTTTCTCATGTCAATAGTAGGAGTCCAATTAAATGCCTTTGAAACCTTTGTGATATCAGCCCTCATATCTGAAATTTCTGGGATGGTAGATTTGGAAATTTGAATTTTTATTTTCTTGCCAAGTAATCTTGCAAGACTGTCTGAAACTTGGTTCAGACTATAGCTCCTTCCATAACCTACATTATAAAAATTATATCCCTTTGGGAAGTCTTGTAAAATTTTCTCTATTAGATCTACAAAATCAGAAACAAAAAGAAAGTCTCTTTTAATTTTTTTTCCAGATAGTTTAACTTTGCCATCTTTTTTGATTTGACTGATCATAGAAGGAATTAGGGAACGATATCTAGAATCAGGACCATATACATAGAATGGACGCAAAGTCACTATATTCATGTTAAAGTGTTGCGAATAATTTTGGCAGATTTTTTCTGCAATTAATTTACTGGTGTTGTAGGGAGAATGGGGGTTTACAACATGCTTTTCATCAATGGGAAGGTATCTAGGTTCACCGTACACGTAGGTACTCACATAAATCAATTTTTTGATATTCCTAATTCTTGCAAATTCAAGCACGTTGAGCGTTCCCATAACATTAGTAAAGAAAATTTTATGCGGTTCTTTAAATGAATCTAAAACAGAGGTCTTTGCAGCAAGGTGAACTATTGCATTCACATTTTCAATTGTTGGGATCTGATCGACATTGGTTACATCGATATGTTTTCGATTTTTGTCAGTAGTAACAACTTGTAATCCAACTTCCTTTAGACGTGCAGATAAATGTCTTCCAACAAATCCTTTACTTCCAGTGACAAGTACTTTTTTAATTGTCATTTGGAAAATTTGCTAATACAGCCACAACTCTGATTTGTAGTTTCTATACCAATCGATTAGTAAAGCAAGGCCTTTCTCAAATTGTATCTTTGGTTTGAATCGTAATAGTTTTTTTGCTTTTGAAATGTCTGCAATTAGCCTTTGTACTTCAACCGGTCTTGGTTCGACGTGGATCGGTCGCAAGTTATTGTCTTTTGCACCATGTTTGATAACCATGTTTGCAATTTCTTTTATCGTTATTTCTTTACCGCTGCCAAAGTTTATACCATTTTTACCTGGATTACCTTTGGACATAAGTACAGTATCATAAGCATACACGGCATCGTTCACAAACATATAGTCCCTGGACTGGTTCCCGTCACCGTAGATAATAGGGGGCTTGTTTTGTAATACCCTATTTATGAAAATTGCAATCACACCTCCGTATCCTGTATCTTTTTGCCTAGGCCCAAAAAAATTGAAACATCGAATAATGTCCACTCCAAGATCATAAGTTTCATTGTAGGTATAACATAATCTATCAGCAGCAATTTTGCTTACACCATACGGATGTTTTGCAGATAGCGGGTGTGACTCGTCCATTGGGGCATATTCAGCTGATCCATAAACTTCGCTTGTTGAAGAAAATAATATCTTGTCAATATCATTCATTCTGGCATATTCCAAAATTTTCAGGGTTCCACCAAGATTAATTTTAAAAGTCTCTTCTGGATTGACGATCGACCTATCAACATGGATTTGTGCTGCTAAATGAAAAATGGCATCAAAATCATTTGGTAGTTTAGAATATACTTCATTTAGGGCTATGTCTCCACGGATAAATTTAAAATTCTTTTTGTGAAGAAGAGTACGGACATTGTTGAGGTTTCCATTCATCAAATTATCCACTCCGTATACTAGATGTTTATCGAGAACATACTTTTCAGACAGGTGACTGCCCAAGAAACCCGCAGCGCCAGTTATGAGAATTTTCATAATTTTTTTGTCTCCTTAACATCAAAGATGAATCTTTGCATTTAATCGCAGTAATACTAATCTCTTTTAAAAATGTAATATTCTTACCTGGAAGGCCCAAGTATAATTTAATTCAAATATTCATTATAGAAATTTCGGTAAATTCTAATAATTGGAGTAATAAATCAATTCTAATATTTGTTATCGTACTATAGACTTTTTCGAACTAAGACTGTACTGTTTTCGCAATAGGTTGATAGAATGAGGATCCTTCACCTATCTGATGATGGACTTCCGGATTGGAGGGTTGAAAAATCTGCTCTTACGGCCAAAAAAGCCGGACATGAAGTATTTTTTGGTGGACGCTTGAATGACAATGCTAAATCTGCTATATTTTCTGAAATTCATCGGATCAATTGGACAGCCGGTGCTATGGTAGGCATTCCCTATTATTATCATCGTGTCAAAAGGCAGATTGATAAATTAGCGAAACAATTGCGACCCGACATTGTCCATTCACACAACATTGGATCTGCTAAAATATCATATGATCTCAGACTTCCTGTAGTGTTTGATGACCATGAGTACTTTGGGATGCTCTCAAGAGTAAATGAGGAGAATACCAAGCTCCAAAATACCCAGAACCTAAAGTCTGGATTTGACAGGATCAAGCATAATATAAGAGTGTCTTTCATCTCACGCCAAAGCATTTCTAACTGGACAAACTGGGAGAAGGAATTGGTTCTTTCAGTACCCACGATAACTGTTTCAGAAGAGATTGCAAAGGAGTTGAGAAAAGTGGGTGATGGGAAAACCAAAGAGATAGTTGTGGTACCCAACTTTCCTCTGCAAGAGGAACAAGCTACGTTCAAAGAACCACAACACCATAGACGACTATCCTCTGTTTATGCGGGAGGTGACAGCAAACACAAACAGGTTACTAACAGGAATATCTCTGGATTAACCAATTTATTCGCAGACAATGACATTGGAAATTTGACAATCATAGGATGGAAACATGCAGAATCATCGGAAAAATACAAGGCAACTGGTTTTCTTCCAAGGAACAAGATGTTTTCCGAAATGATTCAAAGCTCAATAGGCTTGATACCTTGGAAGAAACACTGGTCTCATAAATTTTTGAGCCCAAACAAGGCGTACGAATATGCCAATGCAGGATTGTTTGTCATGTTGACTTCCGACCTAAGATCTGTTGTTAGCACTTTGGAAGATAACTGTTTAACATTTGAAGATTACCAAGACTTGGCATCAAAATTAGAGTATTTTAAATCAAACACTGATGAACTATACGAGAGAAGATTGAGAATATTCAACTATGCTAGAAAAAATCTATTCTGGGAGAAACATGAAAAAAAGATCTTGGATGCGTACAGATTGATTTGATTTTTCCCTTAAATCGATATAAAATACGTTGACTTGATGAACTTGACAAAAGTAAGGAAGTAAAAAATAAAATAATTCATGAGCTGTAAAATCTACAAGGAAAATTTTGAACTTATTTCAAATGTAATGAACATTTTATACCATATTTCAAGACTTAATAGCTGTAACATCTTACTTATGTACCTGAGATCGCCTGTCTCCTCTATCCTCTTAATTGAGCGATCGTAAAAATCACGGCTTATAATTTTATCACGAAAAATACTAGCGTTGGACAAAGTTGATATTACAATTTCTT
>DATIFZ010000011.1:0-2479 GCA_035454925.1 Nitrososphaeraceae archaeon | reverse complement strand
ACTTTTTTTCTTATATCGTGGACCGTAGCGGTAAGGTTTACACCTAATATCTATCCTGGTTTGTCATCCATCGAATATTGGACCATTGGCATTTCCGGAGCTATTGTTCTGTTCTTTTCCGTGACTTTGCACGAACTTTCGCACTCTGTTATTGCTATGAGATATGGATTACATGTCCGTGAAATAATACTCTTTATCTTTGGAGGAGTTTCAAATATAGAAGATCTGGATGCTATTGGAGAAAGAAAAATTAAAAGTCATGAGGATGTATCTAAGGAATTCAATAAAGAGTTTAAGATTGCTGTAGCTGGTCCTATAACAAGTTTCATTCTTGCAGGTATTTTGTTCTTATTATTTTTGGTGATATCACAAGGAACTCTACAATTAGACTTTGTGTTAAATAGAATTGCCGGGATTGTTTTTCTTTATGGTACTATTGTTAATACCATTTTAGGTATCTTCAATTTAATCCCTGCATTTCCTCTGGACGGAGGTAGGATATTAAGAGCAGGTATCCTCAAATGGAAAAAGGATTATGAAAAAGCCACAAAGATTGCAGCAAAGACCGGTGTAATTATATCGTACGGCTTCATGGCAGTGGGTTTTATAATTATATTATTTGGTGATTTTTTTGGGGGCATATGGATATTGCTCATAGGGTGGTTCCTAAATAACGGTGCTCAATCATATATGTCCCAATATGAATTATCATCTCTTTTGGTCGGAATAAGACTGAAAGATATTATGAATACAAACGTCATATTTTTAAAAGAAACTTTTACAGTAGCATATTCTCTAAGGGAATATTTTAATAGATACGCAAAGGATTCATTTCCTGTTTTGGATGACAGGGGTCGTCTACTCGGACTAGTCACTTTTAGAGATGCCTCTAATACTGCTGAAGCCAAGAGTGATAGTATAGATGTTAAAGAAATCATGATTCCAGTAAATAATTTGATTATGCCACCGCTTGGAGAGGCTGATGAGGCCCTAATGAAGATGGCAAAAAGTCCTGTTAGGAGAATTTTTGTATGCGGCCCGGAAGGAAAGTTGCTTGGTTTAGTAAGTAAGACAGACATAATGGACGCAGCCGTACAGAGGAAAGAGTTCTTGAAAAAGGTAAAGAAGATTTAATATTCATTGGTATTAATAGAAAAACTCTTGAAATAACGTGGATAACTTTCTGTTTAGTCCAAATCAAGCATTCTGTTTTTGGGCTAAGGCTATACCTGAACTTTAATGAACCCCTTTAACTGCTGGCAACCGTTAAGAGTCTCGAATACAAAAGCCTCATACATATTGTCGAAAGGATCTGCAAACCTATGAATAGTGGTCCATATGAAAACTATCCTCATAAGAGACCAAGGCGCTCCCGTAAGCTGTAATCTTATCGTGTAATTAAGGGGCAGGTCGAACCCTATACCTTAATCCCTTCTGTTTCCGAGTTACTCTATGGGCGATTCTTTTCTTCAACGAATCACTCATCTGATCGAACATTTTTGGCAAATCCCAACCGACGTTGACAAAATTAGCTACTGCATGGGTAGATATTATGCTAGCATCAACCTCGTATCTTTTTCTCGCTCCTTGAATTTCTCTTATCTTCACACGGCATCGCGCTTGTTCTATATCTGGGTATATCTTCTTTAACAGTTTCACCAAATTTGTAAATTTGGATTTTGCAAGCTCCGCATCGAGTGGGTCGTCCGGTAAGCCAATAAGAAATATTGGGATTTCTTCTTCAACTTTTTCCCCAAGTAAATTGATTATATCTCTGTAAGTGATAATTCCTTGCACTTCATCGATTGACTTTATGACACAGTACGTAGAATTTTGTGATACCATTAGATCAGTTACCGATTGAAGTGTGTCGTCAATATTTGAAGTGAGAATGTTCTTATCTAATATCCCACTTATGGCAATATCGAGCCTATCTTGTGTATCATCGATTCCCAGTGATTTTCTACCGATCCTTTCGGGTCGTAACATGACCTCTACAATATCCTTGGAAGTTACCATACCGACTAGGCGATTATCTTGAAGTACGGGTAAATGATCTATTCTCCTTCTTTTCATTATTGTCTTGGCCGAAGCAATCGTATCAGTCTTGCTTATGACAATGGGGCTTGGCGTCATAATATCTGATGCACTTGTTTTTCGGATGGCACTGACAAGCATGGTATCTCTAATTGCTTGAACAATTTTTTTTGCCGAAATCTGACCTGTTATCTCATTTTTCTCAAGCACAGGAAGTGCCCTGAGTCGATACAAACTCATCAATCTAGCAGCTTCTGCGATTGTACTTTCAGAATTTAGAGTTGGAACTATTTTTCCCAAAGTAGAAGGATTTGCCGACGTGATATTTTTAATTCCTAAAAAATCCCTGATGTTTAGGGCTGCCACTTTCCCTGACAAAGGCACGAATATATCATAACAATCTCTATCCATTAGGATTCCCATTATCTTTGAAATTGAATAA
>DATIFZ010000010.1:0-4878 GCA_035454925.1 Nitrososphaeraceae archaeon | reverse complement strand
GAAGGCTTCAGAATCTCTTTTTATCTTTTGCAAAATAAAAGAAGATATCTGTTGGGGAGTGTACTCCTTACCATATACTTTAAATTTGAAATCAGTTCCCATCTTGCGTTTGGCTGCAATTACGGTACCTTCAGGGTTCGTAACCATCTGCCTCCTTGCCGGTTCGCCCACCAGTAATTGGCCATCTTTAGTAAATGCTACGTATGAGGGGAATGCTTTTCCACCCACTGAAGTTCCCTCAGCAGCTTGTATTATTGTAGGTTTTCCTCCAATCATAACCGAGGCTGCAGAATTACTTGTTCCAAGATCTATCCCAATAATTTTACCCATAATTTCTTTTCACTATTCCTTATCTTTTTCATTAATATTTTTATTCGTAACTGTCCTTTTAGATAAGATGACTGAAGAAGGTCTTAAAACTTTATTGTTTAATAGATATCCTGTCCTTACTACCTCCATTATTGTGTTGTCCGGCGCCAATTCGTTTGTTACGAAACCAATCGCATCATGTACATTAGGATCAAACGGTGTGCCCAAAGTTTCAATTTCGACCAAACCTTCTTCTTTCATCAAGCTCTCAAAGTTTGTCATAATACCACGAATTCCGCCTACCAGTGTGGAATCATATTGACCATTTTCTATGGTTTCAAGGGCCAATACACAATCGTCGTAAACCTTGAGTAGTTTAAGAAAGAGTTGGCCCTTGTTCTCTTCAATTTTTGACTCCATCTGTCTCCCTATTTGTTTCCTATAATTATCGAAATCTGCCATAAGGTATCGTAGTTTAGACAGGTTTTTTTCGGAAACTTCTTTTTCTTTTTCAAGTTCACTTTTCAAGAACTCTATTTCTCTTTTCAGAACCTCATTATCTGAAATATCAAGGTTCTCCTCATATTCCAGCCCATCACTCTTTATCTGTTTTTTTAATGATTCGTTATCTGCAATCTCAGAGTTCGAATTATCTTCATCATTTTTCGTTATATCTAGCAAGATCGAAAATGTTTTGATTTCTCTTAGATAATTATCTATCGCTGAATATACTGGAAGATCAAAAAACATAATAAACCAATTCAAGCGCTGTTAGTGTTATTATATAAATTGGAAGACGAAGAACTAAAGTTACTAAATGAGAAAAAAATGAAAAAGTTACAAGAACTGATTAATGAAAGAGAACAATTAAAAAATATTAAGGAGCCACTCGTTCTGGATGACTCGACGTTTTCTCAGACTATCAGCAAATTTCCATTGACATTAGTAGACTTTTGGGCCCCGTGGTGCGGACCTTGCAGGATGATGTCACCAATCATTGAAGAAATTGGTAAAGACTACTCGGGCAAATTGGTTGTAGGTAAAATAAACGTTGATGAAAATCCATTGGTAGCAGGACAGTTCGGCATTTCAGGTATTCCCACTCTGTTATTGTTCAAGAGGGGTCAAGCAGTAAACAAGATTATCGGATCAGTTTCTAAAAATAAGATCGCGGAAATGGTTACAATGTATTTAGACTAGAACCTGCACTCTTGTTCCTCATATTAGTAATTTCTAGTATGGAAAGAATAATTGGTTAGTATTGTTCCACGTGTTATATGATGGCAATATATCTATGTTGAATTTTTTCTTGAAATAATTACTATATGTCAATATTGAATAATTGTGGCGCGTATATCGAACCCTCTCTCACCCTCTTTACTTTCGCAACAGATAGGTAATGAGGCCAAATGGTAATAATAATAGAACCTTCGGGAACTCCTTCGGGAGATTCAATAAGTACAATGTCATTAGGGTTAACACCATGTTCATTGAGTACTAACATGCTCCTTTCTACAAGCTCGGCGGACATTCCACTACTGTAAAGATACACTTTACCTACATATTCTATCTTAGAATCCATTTCTATCTAATGAATCGTCTATGTATAGTTCCTTATCTAAATTTTGTTTGGATTATAATTCGTCAATGGGGAATTTGGATCTGCAACCTATACATTCATAAATTTCAGTTCCAACAGGCCCACTTACATTAAATCTAACAATTGTAGTGCACTTTGGACAACGACCTTCAACTGTTCTTCTAGTCTTATGTGGTCTTGAGGTACTCTTTCTTCTTCCCATGGTTCAAATTGGATATTAATTAACTGGCTTATAAATCACATTGAATATCTAATTGTGGTGATTGTTTGAAAGCACAGTTCCTTTGAAAGTTTGCTCAATCTATCATCCTAACTCGTAGGTGAAAACTTGAACATAAAAAAATTAATCGTCCGTGGATTCTTACCCATGTTTGGTACATAATAAGGAATTATTGAAGTCTATTATTTGGTTTTGATATCGGCGTCTGAATGACCTAGCGAATAAGTTAAATGTTACAATTAAGAGATTAATTTATCTGTTAATGTTATCCGATTACATTGAGGTATCAAAGCCAAGGATAGTGATAGTATTAGCTATTACAGCGATAACCAGTTCTTTAGCTGCTACCAGATTCGATTCCACTCCATTAACAGCTTGGGACATTTCCGCATACCATCTTACATTTCTCGGAATTTGTGGTTCCTTGGCATCAATGGGATCCAGTGCGCTGAACCATTATTTTGATCGAGATATTGACAAGATAATGTCCAGAACAATAAAAAGACCGATCCCATCGGGCAGATTAAGCCCCAAAAATGTACTAGTTTATGGTATCATACTTTGTATCAGCTCTGTTGTAATCTCTTTCTTAACCTTGAATCCAATGGCAACCGGTATGATTGCTTTGGGGATATTCTTTTACGTATTCGTGTACACATTATGGCTCAAACGGTCAAATGTTTCTAATATTGTCGTTGGTGGATTTGCAGGTAGTGCGGCATCAATGGCGGGTTGGGCCACTACAACAGGGTCTATGGATGTCCTAGGTTTTCTGATTGGGTGGTTGGTATTTTTATGGACACCACCTCATTTTTGGTCTTTTGCGATAAAGTCAAGGGAAGAATACGAATCGGTAAAAGTTCCTATGCTACCAGTACTTATCGGTAACGAAAAGACCGCAGGATATATATTTGCAAACACTGCAATTTTGTTACCATATTCACTATCATTATATCTACTCGGCTTGGGTGTGGTGTACTTCATTACTGCAGCAATTTCAGGATCGTTGATGCTGACATATCATTATAAACTAACTAAATATCCCAACCCAGATTTTGCATGGAAGGCGTACAAGATTACCGCACCTTACTTGGTCATCATATTTGTTTCGCTTGCTTTTGATTCGTTATTCCACTATAGATTCTAGTTAAATGTCTGCTTAGCCATTACCGTAATAAGCAACGATTTCAAAAAATAAATTAAAATCTATTTATTTTATGCTGACAGATTGTCTACTTACGTTTACTACTTCTATTTCTCCAACTGCATCTATTTTCCTTATGGCTTCTTCTAATAGATCCATTTGGCCTTCTGCATCGTCTAATGTGAAATCAGCCAAGATGGAATAGAGTCCGAATGCAATTGGTTCCTTTGTATGTGCTAATAGTTTGAATCCTTCTGGGAGCGTCTGCTTCAAAACATTGGGAATTGAATCAATATCTGATTCTGATTCAGATGGCAGGATCTTTATTCTGGCAACTAATTTGGACATATCTATGGCCCTTCAAATCCGCATCCGATACATCTGTAGGATCTAGCAAATTGTCTGCAACTTTGACATCTCCAAATCAAAACATAACCACAATTTGGGCAATAGTATTTCACACATTCGTCATTTGCTATAATAGGTCTATTGCAAGAGGTACAAACTGGCAATTGTAAGGATTTTGACACAAATTGCACATTCAATTAATCCGAATTTATATCTTGCTTGTATTCGTGAAGGATTATCCTAATATCTATGCGGGTGATTTGCAACAGAAAATTACTCATCATTCATGAATTATATTGTCATCATCTTTCCTACCACCAAATACCCTTCGAAATTCATTTCCGATTAATATTTTTGTCAGATTAGTAGCAATTTTTGTTTTAAGAAAGAGGGACAGAGCGCTAGAGTGAAAATCAAAGTCTGAAAAATTCGAGACATCGGCAATCGCTTTTTTTGAGAGTGAAGAGAAAATACCATCTATAGCCTTATTATCCAACCTTTCTAGTATTTTTCTCGCAAGTAACATGGACTGGAATTCCTTTTGAAACATAGACTTCCAACTTTTCTCATATTCATAAAGCAAGGAATCGTCATTTTTTTCAAATGCATTAGAAATTGCTTGACCAGCAAGAATCCCTCCCATTCCGCAGCTAAAAATTCCTCCGGCTGTTGTTGGTTTTGTCTGCCCAGCAGCGTCCCCTACTACTAATGTTCTATCAAAAACGAACTGCGACCTCGGTCCTCCTATCCAAATTGGAGCAAATATCTTTCTAACTATCGAATATTTCTCTCCCTTTGATCTTATGAATTCATGTAGTGCCACTGAAGTGTTTATTCCCTTTCCAGCAACTCCAATCTTGCCTCTACCATCGCCCATTGGTATTATCCACATGAAAAATCCTGGATATTTTTCAGAGTCAAAAAGAATCTCTACGGTTTTACCTTCAATCCATTTTGCGTAAACTTCGAATTGAGCAGAAGCTAGAATGCCATTTTGACTTGCATCTTTTAGTGCGCCTAATCCTTTGGCATCGACAAAGTATTTGCATTCTATTTCCCCATCAGAAGTCTTTATAGTATATTTTGATTCCTTTTTGGCAATAGACTTGAATGTACATCGCGTTCTAATTTGGGCTCCTGCATCCTCTGCTTGTTTAGCGATTTGTTTGTCCAAACCCCTCCTATCTACCACAATAACATTTTGTTTTTCGGCAGATAGTTCGAAACTAGCTGATTTGGACCTAATTCTGGCCATTG
>DATIFZ010000009.1:0-17425 GCA_035454925.1 Nitrososphaeraceae archaeon | reverse complement strand
ATTATTACATGAAACTCGAGATACTGATTGCAATTCTACACCATACTTGAAGAAATATTATTTCATCTTGAAAATATTTATTGCTTTAAAGATTTTTATTGAATAAATTTCAATAATATAATTTTCATACCACATAAATATTTTTAAACTAGCTCTGAGAAGCCATTTTATGGCTGATGGAATGTTGATGTATGCAATAACCACTGCGGCTTTCATAGGATTCGTAATTATCTTGAGTGCTTCCAGGGGAAAAAGATACCGACATCGTGCCGCACCTGTTGCATCATCGCAAAATAAAAAGGTAAAGTACTCATCTGACGGGAAACCATTGTCAGACTAAATTTTTTTTATTCCATATTTTATTTCTACTTAAAATGGCATGACTTATATTTTGGTCGTAGACGGTTTTTTTTATGGCTAAAGGCGCAAGAAGGGGCGGGAGAGTCAGGGACAAATGGAGAGACAAGCAATGGCTTATTCTGGACTCGCCGAGTTCTTTTGGAGACTTCGGAGGACATCATATCAATTATCTACCTATAACAGATGCAAATACTGCGATAGGTCGTGTAGTAGAGAATACGCTATATGACATCAAGAAACAAGATCAAGGAGATCACAAGACCAAGGTATTTGTAGAGATAGAAAAGGTGAGCGACGGTGTGGCTACCACAATTTTCAAGGGGCATGAGTACGGGAAGGAATTCCTAAGAAGCCTGGTCAGGAGGGGTAGTTCTATGATTACTCACATTCATAATTACAATACAAATGATGGTCATGAATTCAGAGTTGAAGTTATAACGTTCAGTCAACGCAGGATCAACTCCTCAAAGAAGCATGAATTAAGAAAGGTAATTCATCAATTATTATCCGAAAAAATACCTCAATGGGATCTAAATAGTTTCATACAGCAAGTTACTGATGACAATAGCGAATTTCACAGTGAGTTACTGGAAAAAGGCAGAAAGATCGCATCATTGCGACATATAGGTATTAAGAAGACTAAACTCCTTTCTTCAAGTAAACCCAGTATTCAAAATGTTGATACTCAAAGTGAAGATACTAAAAGTGAAGATACTAAAAGTGAAGATACTCAAAGTGAAGATACTAAAAGTGAAGACGAAATGGTTGATACTCAAACTGAAGATATTGACACTGAAAGTCCGCCTGTGGATACCGAACGCGACACCGATTCAACCTAAATTTGTGTCATCTTTTCCTAATTTTTGATATAATCTTTCAAGATTGACTCTTTCAGCAAGCATACATGTGGTAGCACATGCGACAGAGGATATCCAAAAAATTCTTAACAAGATGCAGGATGTGTTCTTGATACCGAGAGAAAAATTTCTTATCTCAAAAGCTGAGGGTCATTGGGGCAATGAAATTTCTGTTATTAGGGCAGAATGTGAGCACGACGAATCAAGTGCATTATTAGAGGGAATAATTTCAAGGCTAAAAATTGGCGAGAAAAACTATCTTTTGGGTTCGATATCGGATTCCTTTGACGAAAAAAACAATTTCTACATCAGATTGAATAAGCAATCCGTATGCAAAGGAATAATATCTCTGTCAGAACATGATTCAATCAGAATCAGGTTCAAACCAATAAAAGAATTCAACCAAAATAATAAATTCAGGGATCGTGTGATAAATCTATTTACAAGAAAATAGATCTAGGGATACATGTTTCTGACTCTTACAGGGCTTTGACCATGTCCAAGATATTGGGTCTTGACATGATCGGTATTGATTCGGACTACGCAACAGATTCGCTAGTACGAGAGGGCGTTATTTTGAGGATGGAAAGAAAAAATTTGATTGCTGACTATTGTCCTTACTTGATTGTCTCAAAAAACATCAAAACACTAGATGCCAAAACCGATTTATTCATGATCGATCCCCTTCAGAGTAAGGATGAAATTAAGCGTAAAGCAAAGAGGGGACTGGGGATAGAAATTTCAATTTCCTCTGCAAGAAAACTTGAAGCTCACATGGTTGCCAGATGGATGAGACAAGCCAAATCTATTCATGAAGTCTGTAATTCAAACAAGTGTCAGTTCATATTGTCCAGTGGAGCGTATTCAATGTACGAAATGATATCATCCAGGACCATAGAATCGATATTGAAGTTTATGGGGATATCCCCTACAACTTACTGGGAAGAATTATCTGAATGGCTTGAAACAAAAAATAAAGCAAAGTGGATTCGTAAATGCTAAGACATAGAGAAAAGAGAAGATATGTTGCGATATGGTATAGTGAAACTTCCATATACAAACCAATCCAATTGCATGAAATAATTATACGACGATTCAGGGAACTCTTTGGAGTTCTTCATTGCGAACTTGCCATGTTAAGACTTTATGATTCCGAATTTGGAAACACACTACTCATTGCCTGCAAACTAAAATACATTGATAATTTTTTGGTTTCGTTAAGTATGACTCAACCGCCTGTCATCGTAATCAGTATATCTGGTACCCTCAAGAAATTGAGAAAGAATGTTTCCACATTAAATTTAGAAACATTAAAAACAATCGAGACTAAATATAAAAAGGGGATGAGGTGAATCTTGTTGCTGCACAAATCTGAGGAAAAAACTATGAAGATCTCGCGACGATCCGACCCAATATACATCAAAGTTATCTAGTATTGGTATTCTTGAATGAAACCAAATGGTAATCTCTAGTTCGTCTCGAATTTCAATAGCAAATTGCAATAGATTCCAAATGAATTTCTGCAGCAGGGTTATCTGAAAACCTGAAAAAGTTTTAAAGTATTATGGGAATATTGATTATTTGTTTGTATGAAAATGGGAACCCGCAAAGTAATCAATGATTCCACTTCAAAGGAGCAAAATTGAAAATTCAAACATCAAATCAACCGTTCATTGGTAGTCCAATAGAGAAGATAATAATTTCTTCTGGAATTATGATTTTCCTTTTCTTGGTAGGAATGCCGTTGGATTCTGATATTTTTGCAATTGAAAATTCTACATTCATACTAAGCAACTTAACTTATGATTCCATAAATCCCGAGATTTCTGTATCGGGCGATGATATCTATACCTCTTGGATCAGCAATGTGGATTCAAACAATAGCGATGTGATGTTTTCCTATATTAGTAACGCTGCAGTATTACCTACTAATATCAGTAACGTCAGCAATACACCTGGAATTTCGAACATTATTAAATTGAAATCCAGCAAGAATAATGTTTACATAACATGGGAAGACAAACAGCCAGATAAGTGGCACCTACTATTTAGGAAGAGTCAAGATGGCGGTGAAACATTTTCAAATTTGAGAGATTTGAGTAACACTACTGGAAACGTACACCTTCACGATTTATCAACATCAGGAAACAATGTATTTGTCGTGTGGGCTGCAAATGAAAATGTCTCATCCACAAATAAGGATATATTTTTTAGGAGGAGTGCTAACTTTGGTAATTCTTTTGATCAAACAATCAATCTAAGTAATAATACTGATGATTCACTCGATCCGCACATGATAACAAATCAAAATGGTACAATCATTTACATTGTTTGGACCCAATGCGATATCAAACATGATGATCCAATGTGCAGTATAATATTTACAAAAAGTTTGAACAAAGGTGAATCGTTCTCTGGCCCCATAACGTTAAGTAATGTGATGATGTCATCTGAAAATAGGTCAACAATTAATTATTCTCTCAACCACGCTACAGCCATTAACAAGCTGAATGAGCCGTATTCCAATACATCCTTGATTTCATCAATAAATGAAGCAAGCAATTCAATAAACCCAAACATATTCACTACACCTGACGGAAGACAGATATATGTAATGTGGGAGCAAGTTATGTCTGCAAAAGGTAATTCAGAAATATTTCTTACCAGTAGTGTGGACTTTGGCAGCTCCTTCAATCAAGTAATTAATGTTAGTAACACTCCCGGGATTTCTCGGCTTGCGTGTGCTCAACTCCTAGGAAATGATATCTATGTAACATGGTCAGACACAATAAATCATAGTAGAACATTTGATATCATGTTAACTAAGATTGACCGCCGAGGTACCACCAATTTCGTGAGAAATTTGAGCAATAACTCTGGAAATTCTGTTTCGCCAAATCTACTGGCCACCGATGACAAGCTCTTTGTTACCTGGAGTGATAATACAAGTAATCCCTCAATTCGCCTATGGTCTGCTGATGCGCTGAGGTCATATGGTATGGAAGAGATGTTGAATAAACACCAAGAAGGAGATTATTTAAATCCCGTAATTTTTGAAGCAAGAAATAAACTATGGATAGTCTGGACACAAGATATTATCGACAGACACGAGATTGTATTATTTTCCAAAGATATATAATAGTAGCGTTTGTTCGCCATTTCTAAATTATCTTACGTAGATATGATTCTAGTCACTACATAATGTCAGAAGCAACGCTGGTTCAATTCTGAAGGAATTCAAGATTCAGTACTATGGCGAAACTTGTGAATCTAATTGCAGATGATATGTAAATTCATTTGGTAATTACAATCTTCTTGATTCTAAATCTCATATTCTTTGCTATTATTGTTACCAAGAACATAGATACCATTGTTAATACTATGGTTCCGCTGGGGGCCAAGTTTACGTAATATGATGCCACTATCCCAAATACGACAGAAAAAACAGAAATTGCACATGAAATAAACAATGTCTTCTTAAATCCCTTGCCGAGTAAGAGAGCGGTTATGTTTGGAATAACAATTAATGAAGAAATCAACAAGACACCGACAAGTCTTATTGAGGCTATAATTGTGATACTCGCAAGAACAATAAATAAAGTATTAATCCAGGTAACGTTCAATCCACTAACTTTTGCTTGTTTCTCATCAAATACTATAAGTATTAATCTCTTATAGAGAATATAGATTATAGGAATGACAATGGCATCCGTAATCAAGATCATAAATACGTCCTCATTACTCACGAGGAGAATATTTCCAAATAGAAAACTAAACAAATCTAGCGTAAAACCACCAGATATGCTAATTAGAATAACACCAATTGCAAGACCCGATGTCAAAAGTACTGCTATAGACGAATCTGGAGGTATCTTGGTGGATTCTCTTAATTTATTCACACCAACTGCAGACAAGATAGCTACGACGTAAGCAGTCCATAATGGATATACGCCAGTAAAAAGACCAAGAGATATACCACCAAATGCCACATGCGCTAGTGCATCACCGAATAAGGAATGTCGTTTAAGCACAAGAAAAAGGCCGACGATAGAACATATTATCGATATTGCTACCGCAGACAGAAGCGCCCTTTGCATAAAGCCATATTGAATAATGTCAAATAGCATTTCTGGTCACTTTGTTTCCAACTTATCATTACCATTAATTTTGTTACCAAAATGGAGGTTCATGTGTGATTGCATAGCAAATTCTACATAGGATTTCATTCGTTCTTCATTTCCAAAAAAGTCCTCTGATTGGCCATGAAAGAATAATTTTCTGTCAATGCAAGCTACCTTATTTGCCAATCTTTCAACAGCATTCATGTCATGTGATGACCACACAATAGTTATGCCCTTATCTTTGTTCAATTTTGTCAAAAGATCATAGAACTTTTCTTGAGTTGCAGAATCTATACCTGTGGTCGGTTCGTCTAATATCAGTAACTCGGGTTGTTTCACTAAAGCCTTAGCAATTATAGCTCTTTGCTGCTGACCTTCAGAAAGCTCTCCTATTCTCTTGTGTCGGTAGGCGCCCAATTCAACAAAATCAATTACCATGTCAATATCATCCATTCTGTTTTTCATTCCAATGACACCCAACGATACAATCTCCCTAACTGTTGCTGGAAATGTTTGTTCTACATTCTTTTTTTGTGGAACATAACCTATCTTTTGAAGTATTTTCTTATTTTGTTTAATATCGGAACCAAAAAGATTGATCTCACCTTGATAATCGCCGAGTATTCCGAGCATACACTGGAATAAAGTTGTCTTACCTGCCCCATTTGGACCAATGATTCCGAGAAAATCACCCTTGCCTACGGTGAATGAGATATTGTCCAATGTAGGCAACGAATCATAATAATATGAAAGACCAGTTACCTCAATTATTGGTTGCATTCTAACCCTACAGATAAATTTTTAATGTTTTGGTTCATTTTGTCAACATATCCAATTCCTGAATTCTGTTCGTTCCGGGTAATTCCTTCTATTGGACTCAATGGAAGGACCTTACCATTTGGAATTTCTTGGGCAATCACTAGGGCGTATCGAGGATCAACAAGTTCTTCGGAATAGATTACACTCAGACCCAACTTTTTTGCGAGACCTATAATTTCGGTCAGCCGGGTAGGTGTTATCTCTGCCTCTGGTGCTGAGCCAGAAATACTGTGTTGGGTAATGCCATATCTTTTAGCAAAATACGAAAAAGAATTATGAAATGAAATAAAATCTCTTTTCTTGCATGTTTCCAACTCTGATCTAATTATCTTATCAAGTCTGTCAAGCTCAAGCAAAAAGGATTGTGCATTTTCAAAATAGTTGTCCTTGTGATTAGGATCAATCATAACCAATCCATCTCGTATATTCTCTACCTGTTTCTTTGCAAGTAGAGGATCCAACCATACATGAGGGTCTAGTGTTATCATGCGCTGGTCGGTATAGGATGCGTTCAATCCCTTGCTAGCATTAATCTTATGTATCACATTTATTTTCTGAATCCAATTCTCAAGTCCCAAGTCGTTGTAAACGAGTGCATCAGCTGAATTAAGAGCCTGAATTTGATTTATTGTAGGTTCAAAATCATGAGGTTCAACTCCCACTGGAATCAGAACAGACGACTGGACAAGCCCCCTGCCTATTTTCCTTACAAAGTCGTCAATAGGAAAGAAGGATGATATTACTGTCAACTTGTCAGATGCATTTGTTCTGGATTGCATATTTATGTTTGAGTTTTCTGTTGATTTATCCGTCTCAATAGGATTTGTTATAGTGGAATTTGACATATTTTGAGCATTCAAGTTATGATAATCAAAGTAAAAAATGAACAATAGCGATAGAACTGGGGCAATTATTGCTAAGCGCATCATAATCATACTACAGGTTATTAAGAATATATACTTTTTATATTAATATTAATTAAGTTGAAGAACATTGTTAATAATACGTCTTTCCTACCATAAATTCAGTCAAAATCTGCGATTTATCCCAATTCCTAGCATTAGATGAGATAGTAATTGAAATATTTCAAGCCAATTGGTTTGAAGATACTATAGGAGTGGGCTACCTGAAGCAAGAAAAAATAATTTGTTTTGGCAACTGGGATTTGACCGAAAAACATATCAGATTACAGCAAACGGTCAAGTTACTGATTGAAAGACTCTAGTATCGAGATTAAATTTGGCATCTGCCGTACAGACATCAATATCGCCCTCAAATCAAATCGTTAATTGAGTTCCATAATCATGGAATAATTATTATATCTAATAACTGAGTATGAAAATCTAATTGACAATTGTGAGTGTTTCACTAAATGAAGATATTATCGAGAGTTTGGATAAGCTCAAGTCTCTGGGATTTTCCGGCAGATCCGAAATCATAAGGGCAGGTATTAGGAATCTCTTGTCCGACGAACGTATGAAGGAAGATTTGGATGGAGAAATTAATTCGTTACTTCTAGCAGTACATGATGAGGACTCAGATGACCAGGTTTCTTCCATTAGACATGATTTTGACAAGATAATAATAGTACACCTACATAATAAAATAGACAAGGACAGGTGCCTTGAAATATTTTCCTTGAAGGGAGACGCGAAAGATGTTAAGGAAATTTCAAGACAGCTTCAAATAAACAAAAAGATGCATTTCGTAAAACTAATTGTTGTTTGATAATTCGAGTAGCGATTAGATGGTTGAGTCTCTACTGTTAACATGGCTTGATATCCATCGATAGTTAATTGACATTTTACCCAAGATGCGGAAAGAAAAGAGTGATCGTGGTCGCGTTTATATATGGAATTATTTTTAACCGATTGTAATTGATAAGGTATGTAATTGAGGATAGTCATACGGTCAATTAATGTTGCACGTCCGTTGATGACAGTGAAATTTCATGAAGCATAAATTGATAAACTATAGCGACGAAAAATCATTTAGTTTATTTTATAATGAGGTAGCAAGATGGTTTTTTCTTTTTTTGTTTTTCGGCGCAATGTTCTCTTCTTATCTTTTTGGAATTCAATTAGCCCTCAAGTACGCAGTTGATGATAAGTTTGACTTTGCATACTTTCTTTTAACTTTGTTCAGTGGCCTAGGCAGTGTCTGGGGGATAATGGCCCACAGAGAGTTTACAAAATCATCAGATAAGGTCAACAGTACCCGTGCTCTTGCATATCGGATTAATCCTCAAATAGGAAAATATGAGTACAAATCGTATAATCCCGAAACACATGAATTTGAAGACGGCTACATACCATTTGGCCCAATAGATTTTTGGGATCCTGCCACATATGCTCCGGATTGGGTAGACAAGGGCAAATATTGGCATGTTTTGTTGGGACTGCAAGTTCCAAATAAGGAATTGATCCTTCAGGTCGTAAAAGATGACGACTTGATAAACACAAAAAACCGGGACGTTGCGACCACACAAAAAGAAACAATGCGATTTCCATGGGACAAGAACGGGTCAATCAAAGGATTTCGATATAGGGTAAAAATACCACAATGGGCGGTAATGCGTGCCGACTATCAAGGTACAAAGTCAAATAATCAGGAAGGCATTGTAACAAATCGCGAAATTGGAAGATTAAACAGAAATATCGTCCTGCTGGTGGATGAAATAATAGAAAGGGAGAGATTTAAAATAAAGTATCCTTGGAAAATTACAGGTTTATGGGTGTATTTCTACAAGAGCCTCCCCATAAAGATAATTTACAATGAAATTTTGGAAAAATTACCAGGATTCCACAAATCAATAGTAAAAGAAGCAAACGAAACCCTCGCCGACATCAGAGAGGACAGATTAGTGATGGCTATCTTGGACGTTGCCAAAAATAAGGTAGTAAGCGATGCTAAGATCGAAAAAATCGCCACATTGATTAGATTTTTAGATGGAGTTTATTCTGATATTGGATTGGGGGAGGGATCTACTGAATATCATAACTTTCACCATAGTCTGGAGGTATCATATATGGTGCTTAAGATGTTACCAAATGCAATATCAGATTATAGGTTCTCTGCGGACGATATAGAAATTATCCTTGTGGCGGCGCTACTGCATGATTATGATCCACTGCAATTTACTTATAATGGTAATAGCTCTAAGCCTGAAACTAATGGGTATCCTACATTCGGACCGTCTATCCGTTCATCTGTAGGTCCCAGGGTGCAAAGAACAATTGAAACTATCCAAAGATATCAAATTCATGACGCTTACTTTAAGTTAGATCAACCAGATTTGGAAAGAGTTTTTGAAAACTTTTCATTTAAGTTTAGGACTCAACCAGATGTGCAAACACTGACTGCAGGCATAGAAAAATCTGACAAAAGTTTGATAGTTGAGGCTCTCATTTGGAGAACCGATTTTCCTTATTTCAAGCAAGAAATAGCTCAGAAAAACTTCAAAGTATTATTGTCAGAATTAAGGGCAAAAGGATATGATATTGGAAAGATAAATCTCTTGGCAGAAGTCCTGTGGCTCTCGGACCTATCCGTTACTTATATGGGTTCAGATCCCATAAGGGCTTGGAACAGGGTTACCAACTTGTATGATGAACTATTCTTACCTAAATTAGAGGCAGTTTCCAGAACCGATTCGTACTTTTCGGATTTTGCGGATACTCATCTATTTCAAGAGCTAATAAAAATGAAGAGTTTCCCGGTAGTCTTCAAAAATAGGTGGAACTCCATATATCAATTCTTTCATGAAGGAAATCCATCAACGATCCTGATAAGGACAATAATGAACTCCAGAAAATCCTTTCTGAGGATTAACATGCTGGTGGGATATTTCAAAGGCGAACTTATTTACCGGATGGCTAATGACATATGGTCTGAATTTTTTATTGGGATAGGAGAAGATCAAAATGAGATCTCGTATGCAAAATCAAAATTTACGGAATTAGAGCCGCTAAATGCATCAGTTTTTTGGGGTAATCCAACAAAGTTACTTCCAAACATTCCCGATGGTTCGATAGATAGTTTCATCATCAACTTGGCGTCGTCACGACAGGAAATACTGACCAATAAAGAATCATTTTCATCATTAATTAACACAATCAATGATAAGTTGGTAAATTCCGGCACGCTCCAAATTATCACTGATGTGTCCAAGGATAGCGAGGTATTCAATTTCATCTACAAAGAAATACTTTCAAAACATTTTGTAGATTGTTCTCAAGACTCAAAGTCTTATTTTTCATCAAAACTGGATCTAAGATCCCTTCCCTTTTATTCTGATCCATACTTGCTTTCATTTTGTCGCATACAAAATCAATAAACGGATTATACTTAATGATTTGGACTAAATCATCAGAGACACTTTCCTTTGTTCTGATACACACATAATTGAATACATAGACGATATGAAAAATAAAAGTAAAAGCTATATTACTATACATAATTATGCTTCAGCGGTTCTTGTCTTCTATAAGGTAAATGATGTGGGTTTGAACGTTACCAAGATAAACAGATTCGTACCAATCGAAAAGAAAGTGCGAAACGATAGGGGCTACACAAACATAGATTTCAACATACCGGAAGATACATTCACCATACTAAAAGCATTCAATGACACAGAATAAAATCCGATGATAAAATATCTTTATCTTAAGACTATAGAAGGGAACGGCACGATACCTACCCCATGGGGATTAATTGAAGTCCCATTTGAGAATGGAACAGCGCGATTACCAGTTGAATTTAATTATTCTTCATGGTCTTAAGACTCTTATTATTATGAAATTGTTCTGCAAAAATCTCACTTGCCCATAATGGGCCAGTTAAATAGTTCAAACCGTCGAATACACATATATTAATTAAACCAATATGGTAATTCAAGCAGTTATGAGTGGTAATAGCAATAACAAAGTTCATAAAAAAGTCAAAGTTGCAATAGCAGGAGTGGGAAATTGTGCATCTGCCCTATTGCAAGGTATCTCATTTTATGGTAATAGTTACAATTCCGGCCAGGAGAAAGGAAACATCGATGATATTCCAGAAGGCCTTATAGCATATACATTAGGTGGTATTAAACCGGGTGATATTGAATTTGTCGCGGCGTTTGATGTCGTAGAATCAAAGGTCGGCTATGACCTTGCAGATGCAATATTTGCCAAGCCAAATAACACCATCAAAATAGCAGATGTACCTTCTACTGGTATTAAAGTTCAGAAGGGAAAAGTCCTTGACGGCATCGGAAAGCGCCTAAATGAAAGGGTCAAGACATCAGATAGTCCTGCTGCCGATGTATCAAAAATACTGAAAGAAAGTGGCGCGGAGATTCTTGTGAACTATCTTCCCGTTGGAAGCAGAGAGGCAACCAAATATTATGTTGAACAATGTCTTGAAGCGGGTGTGTCCTTTATCAACGCAATTCCGGTCTTTATTGCATCTACTCCGAAATGGCAAAAAGCATTTTCAGACAAGAATCTGTTGTGTGCGGGTGATGATGTGATGAGTCAGTTGGGTGCCACTGTGCTTCATAAGACGCTTGTAAAACTCTTTGTTGATAGAGGCGTCAAGGTTGATGAAACTTATCAACTAAATGTTGGTGGGGACATGGATTTCTATAATATGCTTGACGAAGAACGTCTAGAAGACAAGCGAATTAGTAAGACAAGCGCTGTAGCAGCAATGGCACCATATGAAGTGCCCATGCGAATTGGACCATCAGACTTTGTCGGATTCCTTGCAAATGATAAGGTATGCTACATTTCAATGCGCGGTAAATATTTTGGTGGAGTTCCAGTGGAAGTGGATGTTAAACTAAAGGTGGTTGATGCTTACAACAGTGCCGGTGTAATGATTGACGCAATTAGGGGCACCAAAATCGCAATTGATAGAGGAGTAACAGGTCAACTTGATAGCGTGTCTGCATATTGTTTTAAACACCCACCTGTACAAAAGCCATATCTAGAAGCAAAGACCTCATTCATGGATTTTGTCGAAGGAAAAATAGAACGTTAACACTAGCATAACACTAGGAACAATATGGGAATCTCAGTTTTTCTTTATTGTCTAAAAAAGTATCAATTTAGATCTAATTATTTTGTCATATAGAATATATTTACAACCGTGAGAATCTGATAATAAGATCTTTGGTGTATATAAAGAAACTTGAAATCTACGGATTCAAGTCATTTGGTTTCAAGAATACTGTATTACATTTAAACAATGGTCTTGTTGCTGTTACTGGGCCTAACGGATCGGGCAAAAGTAACATTCTCGATGCTATCATGTTCGCATTGGGGGAAAATAGCCCCAAATTATTGCGCGTTGACAAGTTTCAATCACTATTCCACGATAGCGAAAATTCTTCGCATAGGTTGGTGCGAGTAAACCTAACTTTTGATAATTCCGACAGAGGAATTCCCATTGATATGGACGCTGTATCAATGACCCGAGAAATGGAAGGGCAAACCGGTGAAAGTCAATACTATCTAAATGGCAAAAAAGTATCAAAAAACACGATTTTGGAATTATTAGAAATTATTGTCGCCGTCCCAAACAAACTTAACATCGTCCAACAGGGGATGATTACAAGAATATCTGAACTCAATTCTGAAGAGAGAAGGAAGATTATCGAAGATATTGTTGGTCTATCATATTTTGACGACAAGAAAAATGAATCAATGAAACAGTTAGACGAATCAGACAGACGTCTAGAGGTCGCTCTTGCCAGAATGGATGAAATCAAGAAGCGAATAAATGAGCTTGAGGCAGAAAGAAATGATCAACTAAGATATACCTTTATTGAATTTCAATTAAAGAAATTTAAGGCAATCAAATACTCAAACAAGATTAGGTTTCTAAACGAGCAAATAAGTAGCCGCAATAGGCTGCTGAGTGATAATGAAAGCAATCTGGCCGTGCTCTCCAAAGAACGCGAAGAGCTAAGAACGGAGATATCAAAAATTGAGCAGGAAAAATCTAATTTTATGATTCGAGTAGATGCATCAAACAAGTCCAAAGCCCAAATAGATACCAAATTGAGCAATGTCATACACCAGATTGAGAGGGAAAAGGCGATGATAAAGGAGGCGAATTTACGAATGACATCCATAGGGGAACGCTTTGCTTTTATTGAATCTGAAGATAAAAAAATCGAACCAGAGCTTGAAAGTTCATCAAAGTTACTGAAGGAGAAGAAATCTACCAGCGAAGTCAAACAATCCCGTATACTGTTTATGAAAAATGAATTACAAACCTTGAACTCACGAATTGATGAAATATCAACTGATGTAAACAAAAATAAGAAACTAAGGGAAAGGATACTACAAAAGAAATCAAGGTTGGTCGAAATTGACGGCCGTCTTAATATTATTATTGCAAGGTTAGAAGAAAGGAAAGCATCCAACATTAATAAGATAAAGGAAAATAATTCATCAATTGAAATAATGAGCAAATCTCTCAAAGAGAATAAAGAGGATTTGAACGGTTTGGCTAAACATACATGTTACTCCGAATTGGATATTGAGAAGAGGCTTATCGAAGACCTAAAAACTAAAAGTAGAAATTCTTCAGAACAAATTGAATTATATCAAAATACTCTTGATAAGGTCCAAAAATTTGCAATCCCATATGAAGACAAGTACTCTATGGCAGTCCAGTTATCAAACGAGGACTTTGCAATAGCAGACCTAATAAAAAATTCTCAAGACTTCAGAATTATTGGACTGGTAGGAGATCTTTTAGAATATGATGATGTATATAAGAAGGCAGTTTTCGCAGTTGCAAAGGATTGGCTGAAATGTTGTATTGTACCAACAGTAAAGGAGATGATCCGTCTGGCATCATATATCAAGGAAAGAAATCTTCCACGTTTCAAGATTATTTCGTTAGAGTTGCTTGACTCAGTAACAAGAGAACATGTTTCAGTAACGGATTATGATTACATTGGAAATCTTGCGGATATAGTACGCTCAAATATCCCAAATTTGGTCGATATCATATTTAGGAATGTAATTGTTGTACGAAATTCTAAAACAGCTTATGAAATGTCTAAACATGGTTACAAATGTGTTACTATCGCTGGAGAGCTATTTGAACCTCATGCTAGTTCCCTTTCGTTGGATTTTGGTTCTAAAATATCAGATCTTACAAGGGAAATAATTCTAAATGAATCAATAGAATCATTAATAAAAAATTCTGGTGTTTTGCAAACGCAAATACAGAATAAGAAAGGTGAATTGGCGAGAATAGACAGCGATATTGCCAGTAAGGAACTAAGAGTGAGAAATCTTGAAAAACTTGCTGCAGAAAATACTATTAGACTTGACCATCTGTACAAGGTAATCGATGGTTTGAAAAGTGAATTTGAGAAGGTAAAACTCATTAATAGCACTTTAAGTGCAGAAATAAACGACATTGATAAGGAATTGTCTAAAACTGCCAGCAGACATGAACTTATTTCCTGTTCTCTAGTGAACTATACAACGAAAATGCAATCCATAGGAGACGAAAAAATTGATAATGAATTAACAGAATTATCTTACAAGAAGAACGAAATCCTGAGAAACATTGAAGACCAGCAAATCGAATTGAGAGAAATAATCTCGTCTATTACATTTCTTGAAAAGGGTATAACTGCTGCAATCGAAAGGCGTAGAGAGATATCCTCTGAAAGAGAAACCCTTGAATCAGAAAGGATTGAAAGAAAGCAGCAAGAGCAATCTTCTAACCAGAGACTTGAGCAACTAGAAAAGGAGGTAATCGCTCTACGTGAAGAGGAACAAAATATTATTGATGTATCTGGAGATTCTTATTCTATATTGCAAGACTATGAGAAGCAGATAAAGACTTTAGACGATAAGGAAAGACAGTTATACAGACAGATAAATGGAATAGAAAAGGAATCAATTGCAATAAGGAAGGATATATCGAATTATACGGCCCAAGAATCACAGGCTACAAATGACTTGATGTGGTTAGGTTTCAAGGAACTCTTAGAAAGCGAAATTGTGGATGTAGAGCTACTAATACCAGAATTAACCAAAGAGTACGACGAATTGAAGACAAGGTTGAATTTGCGTGCTCATGAGACATACGTGCAGGTTATAGAGGGATATAGAGATATGTCATCAAGGAAGAACTATCTGGAAAATGAAAGGAACTCTATAGTCTTGTTTATCAATGAAATTGATAACGAGAAAAAGGATGTATTTATGGACGCCTTTAAAAAAGTAGATGATGACATTAGAAAAACGTTTGCAGAAATATCAGGAGGCTCGGCTTATCTTCAAATTGAAAACGATGATGTATTTTCAGGGGGATTGGCATATCTTGTTCAATTCCAAGGAAAGCCGGCTAGAGAATCTACTGCATTGTCAGGCGGAGAAAAGACAATGGCAGCAACCGTCTTTTTACTGGCATTGCAGTCTCTAAAACCCTCACCATTTTACCTTATGGATGAAGTAGACGCCCATCTTGATGCTCAAAATACAGAAAGACTGTCAAAAATTATGGTTGATAGATCCGTAGGGAGCCAGATATTGATGGTAACACTGAAGGAGTCCACCGTAGCAAAAGCAACTCAGATATTTGGAATCTATCCAAAATCCGGCGCATCGCATATCGTCCATTATAATAATCCAGACAAGGTGCCGCTAGCACAGATTAGAGCAAGCGAATAGATTGACTGCAAAGCATAATCTTGCATCTCTATCTCGATGACATAACTGGAATTCGATATTAACAACAATATCATATTGTATAAAGTCATAGCGAATAAAATAAGAGTGTAAGTCACAAGCATGAAATTTATCCCCCACCATCTTTGATATTAAAATCAAATGCCAAGGAATACTGAAACAAACTGGGAATACAAAAGGGGGATTTAATACTGATCATTATAACTTGTCTTTTAATGCAATATGTTCCTCTGCAACCACGAAGCAGCAGCAAGCAAAACTAGAAAAACTTTCTCTGGTGGCGTTCTTAAATAAGGATCAGAGAAGATATTTGTTAATATATGCAGGCGTCTTAAGCGTATCGACAGTGACTTTTATCAAAATAAAAATCTTCATGTAGCACTATTCAGGTTCGGCCCCCTTGCAAAAAAGGATCATGAACCCATAAGATAAAGATTCAGCAATGGAACTGTGATTGCTCTGTGGAGGTGAATCAAAATAACATTTTTTTTAACTACACAAATAATTTGGCTATATTTTTGTTAAGCGATAGAAAAATAAATTCAATACTGGGTGCCAATTTCAGGAGAAAATTTCCATCTGTATGGTGTACACCAGGTTACCATAAAAGGAAGACAAATTCTAAAATAGATAACAGTCTTGAGCAAATCTTTGGTCAATACGATAACTTGACCAGTAACGATTGTTTTTAATTTATCTGTTTCTGAAATTTCGCTAGTTGTATCCAACTATAAGAACTTGCGATATCCAAAATTAATTCAGAAATTTCAATTATATATGTTCCCGGTCTAAATCACGGACGTAATTAACAAAACTGGATATTGAATATGATAATAGTCTACAGAAATAGATACCAAGTAACTGCAGTGCTGCGCCAAAGAACAGAGTAATAGAAAAAGTCCGTACTGCCTAAGAAAATGCTTGAAAGAAAAAGCCCAATCCTCAAATGTCCATACTTTATTCAAGACAAAATTCGATGAGATTGAGACGATAATACCAACAAATGTGGCATGTATATACCAAATATTTGGTACTGTGTTAGATAAAAGTAATGAAACTAGGCAGTTTACGATAAGACCGCTTGCTCCCACTATGAAGAATCTGCCTGCTTTTGACAAAAATATGCCTTTTTATGAGTCACATACTTCTCTGCAGAATTATTTTTTCGTATAAAGCATCAAATTCTATTTATCCTTACTTCTACAGGGAAAACAAAGCTGCTTTACTATAGATTAGAATATCCAGTAGAACATAACTTTATATAAATTGCCAGAATGTTATATCGAGGTGGGGCGATTATCGAACGCTGCATTTTGTGTTTTGAAGACAAATCGTTTGAATCTATCTGTTTCTATGACCCTGATTATTATTTCTATGGGAGTAGCCGTCCAGCCCTTTCAAATTTCGGGACAGTCCGACCCTTTTAGTTCCATAATATGTGCAGGCATACCTGTTAGCGACGTTACTGCAAGCGGAGATGATGGAGCGAACCATCCGTCGCTAGCAATAGACAAAAACATTCAGACCCGTTGGTCTAACTTGGGCCTAGGCTCGTGGATTG
>DATIFZ010000008.1:0-2251 GCA_035454925.1 Nitrososphaeraceae archaeon | reverse complement strand
TGAAGATGGAATGCCAGTTCAAGGTGGATTGATGGATAACCGTCTAGGTACTCTTGAACCGGGTCAAAAATGTATTTCTTGTGGTAATACTTCTGCAAAATGTCCAGGTCATTTTGGTCATATCGAGCTGGCCGAACCTGTATTACATATCGCATTTGTAGACGATGTGCATAAATTGTTACTAACTACATGTAGATCTTGTAACAGAATAAAACTAGAAACTGAAGAGTTAGAACATTATAGAAATATAAGGACTGGAAAAGCTTCATATGCTGTAATTACTTTAGAAAACATAAAAGATGAGATTATAGAAAAATCCAAAAAAATAAAAATCTGTCCCCATTGTCAGAAGGAACAATATGATCTTATCTTTACTAAACCTACGATTTTCGTTGAAAAAACTGATGCGGGAGAAAATAGATTATTACCCATTACAATTCGTGAACGTCTTTCTAATATCAAAGATGATGATTTAAGATTATTAGGATATGACCCAACTACCGCCAGACCAGAATGGTTTGTTTTACAGGTGCTTCCCGTTCCTCCAGTCACTGTAAGACCATCTATAATACTGGAAACAGGCATTCGCTCTGAGGATGATCTTACTCATAAACTCGTTGATATAATAAGAGTCAATCAAAGACTCAAAGAAAGTAAAGAAGCAGGAACTCCTCCACTAATTGTTCAAGATTTAGTAGACTTGTTACAATATCATGTTACGACGTATTTTGATAATGAAGTTTCTGGAATTCCACAGGCTCATCATAGATCAGGAAGGCCATTGAAGACACTTACCCAAAGATTAAAGGGAAAGGAAGGTAGATTTAGAGGTTCATTATCAGGAAAACGTGTGGATTTTTCAAGTAGAACAGTAATCTCTCCGGATCCAAATATTGCTATTTCAGAGGTTGGTATTCCATATGAAGTTGCAAAGAAACTTACCATCCCAGAAACCGTCTCATCATGGAATCTAGAAAAATTAAAGAAACTAGTTTTTAACGGCCCTTACTCATACCCTGGAGCTAACTATATCATAAGATCCGATGGGGTAAAAATAAGACTCGATTATGTAAACGATAGACAAATGGTTGCGGATTCGATAGTTCCTGGTTACATTATAGAGAGACATTTATCTGAAGGAGATATCGTTATTTTCAACAGACAACCTTCTTTACACAGGATGTCAATTATGGCTCATTATGTTAAAGTTTTGCCATATAGAACATTTCGATTACATCCTGCTGTTTGTCCTCCATATAATGCAGATTTTGATGGTGATGAAATGAACCTTCATGTACCTCAGAGTGAAGAAGCACGGTCTGAGGCAACGTTGCTTATGAGTGTTCAAGATCAACTAATTTCTCCAAGATACGGCGGTCCAATTATTGGTGGAATACGTGACTTTATTACAGGCGCATATCTTTTAACAAGAGATGAAACTATATTATCACAAGAGGAATTCTTTAATTTAGCATTACTCGGTGGATATTCAGGACTTATCCCCGAGCATAAAGGTGAAAAGGATGGGAAGAAGTTTTATACAGGAAAACAACTATTTTCCTTATTTCTTCCAAATGACATTAATTTTATTATCACATCAAAATGGAACAAATCAATTAAAGGAGAGGGAAAAGATGTAGTAATCAAAAATGGGGAACTAATAAGTGGAGTTATAGACAAAGCATCAATTGGAGCAGAAGAACCTGACAGTGTTTTGCACAGAATCGCTAAGGATTATGGAAACGATGTTGCCCAAAAGTTCCTGAATTCAATACTTATCATGTTAAAAACATTCATTACTCATCGTGGTTTTACGTACGGGTATTCTGATTTATGGCTGACAGAAGAGACAGAAAAAGAAATTACTGGAGTAATTAAAAAAGCCTATGATAAAATTGGTGAGCTAATTCTTCAATATAAGGATGGAACTTTGCCACTAACTAGGGGTCTCGCCCCTGAGGAGGCACTAGAATTGTACCTAGTAAATGAGTTATCTCGCGCAAGAGATCGCGCAGGTAGACTTGCAGACAGATCTTTTCCGAATGATAATGCGGGTGTAATAATGGCATCTACCGGTGCTCGTGGGTCAACCCTTAATATAGGTCAAATGACTGCCGTTTTAGGTCAGCAATCAATACGAGGTAAAAGAATTCACAAGGGCTATCGGAATCGTTCTTTGCCCCACTTTAGGATAAATGATACTAATCCGGACGCTAAGGGATTTGTAAAATCAAATTACCGTGATGGACTA
>DATIFZ010000007.1:0-8716 GCA_035454925.1 Nitrososphaeraceae archaeon | reverse complement strand
AGTTCTAATCGTTCCTTTTCTATTCTATCTTGGAATACCGGGCATTTTTGATCGTTGTACACGTAGATCCACGTACGGCATTCATTGCAGTAATCGATCTTCAAATCATCGACCATTTTATTGCAATTACCTCCTCATGCCAATAAGCAACTATCCTATCGAATGGTTTCCTTCTAGAAACCTTAATATGGTAATCTTTAGAATACTATTGAGTCATGATTTAAAACTCTATTACCAAATTGGGGGTTTGTCGTGGCGTCGATTGCTTTGGGTTGGGAGTCGGCCCCCAGCCCTATGTCATTAATTTTAATGCCGCTCATTATGAATTCTCAATTTCCTTATTACGATACAGTAGTCTTTTTCTTCTATGATAACATGACATGGCCAATCTATTTCCAACCGTTTAGCCATGGCAATGGGAATTATGACCGTAGAACAAATACCGTTTAACATAAAAATCAGCGAAATATGCTTTTTCCGTTTCTATTTGACTTTTGCTTTAGCATCTTTATCAATATTAGATATAGCAGGTGATTAATAAAAGTTGTTACCAAACCAAGGATTACATTATAATTAATATCCAATACAGGTAACGCTTGTTCAGTTTACTGAACAAATACGGCATTAGAAGTATTTTTTAATCTGCTTGTTGTGTATTGACTGGCGGTTAACTGAGCCGTCACAAGTTCCAAAAATCTTATCTATCAATGTTATGCGCGCCGTTTTTTCAAGGATTCCATATTTATTTTGAAAAACTTTTTAGGTTACCCGTTGTATTGTTAACTTGTCAAAGCATAACAAGGGCCGGGTTAGACTGGTTTGCGCTTGCTATTGGTTTCATGCTGGCAAGGGCCCGGTTTTATTTGTCTCAACTTATATTGAACTCAAACCTTATGGAATTTAACTTGGAAAACTTGAGCAAATTATGTAACGGAATTTTAGATATCGATGAGAAGATAAGATTTGTAGGAATTATTGATGAGATGGGAAAATTGATTGCAGGAGATATGAAAAAGGGGTTATCATCTCTAGAAAGAGACGACGGTTCGATTAGGCTTTATCTTGGTTATGCCATAAACAATGTACTCAGACGTGATTTTGATAATGTTTTTGGTAAAGTTCTTTATACTTTTTCAGAAAGGCAGAAAATAAAGCTCCTAACCATCCCAATGGCTGACAATTTACTACTCGTTTCTATGGATATATCGTCTAATCATGCTGAATTAATAGAAAAGATTTTGAACATATTGCCAAAACTAACCAGGTCATAGAATCTTAGCGATTCTCAATTTTTAACTCGATTTTGTGTTGATTTGAATACCACTTATTTTTCTCTTTTCCCAAAGCATCAGGTATATTATTCCAATGACCAAAAATATTTCGACTGATTTAGCCAATATGCCGGCAATATCTACATTTTCTGCTCTGTTATCTGGGGATAAAGGAGGTGCAACGATTACCGAATACGCGTATAGCCCTATTAGAACAGAAGTTCCAATAAGTCCAAACAGATTCAAGGCGAGCCTTTTTTTGTATTGACTCAAAATAAGATTTCGATTGTTACTAATATAAGTATCTGCAGAGAAATTGATCAATATATACAATATTCCATATGCAATTTGAGCTCCTGCTGCAGCCATTAGGAATATCGAGTAGTATATTTGCAAAGAGCCATGCTCCGGAAAAATCGCCAAGTGGACAAGTCCTCCTGCTATAGCAACTAACATGATGACATATTTCAGGGTTTCTTTTTCTGGTATCGTAGTCGATCTCTGACTTCTCCTCTTAAGATATGTTTTCCCTAATACAGATCCAAGAACTATGATTGGGATCAAGATCGATATCGCTAGAAGGGAATTTCTGACCGGACCCCAAGAATCTGAAATAGTAACATTAAAAACTACACGTTTACAGTCACAATCCACGATACTCGACAATATGGATCTAGGGAGATCTAATTGATTATGATTGACCGTCTTATCGTCATTGGCCACACTAAGCACTATTTCATATGAGCCTGGATATGGAAAGACGTAATATAGGTTGAAATCCCCAATATCTTGGAGTGTCCAGGGAAATCCCTTCACTCTTTCCCCAGTATTCTCTTGATAGATCTCGACCATTGTTTCAATATTGTACACATCCTTCCCATCAAAATCTTGTACACTGAATGTTATTTGCGTAGGTTGATTGGGTGCCGCATATTCAGGATCGAGGGCCATATATGGATAATATTTTCCCATTCCATCCCTGTTTGATCCGCCATTATAATGAGGTGTGTGAGAAAGATGGGCAAATGTAGCAAAATGCGTAGTTAGACTCATCATTAATACAAATAGAAATAATGGTGTCATGATATACTGCTTTTTCAAATTATCAACAATGAAAACTAGCACAGCAGTTTCATATAAGTCGTACTTGAATTCGAGAAATTTATTTCAATCAAGTTCTTTTCCGTTGGGTATCCTAGCGTAGATAGATGGGCTATCAAGAATCGTTATCCTTTAACAATGTACCATGTCATAAGAAAAATTATATCAGCAGTCTTTTAATTCCTTTCTCTATAAGTTGAAAAAGTCAATAAGTTTAAAAGAATATCTCGACAATTTTCCTCATACTTCATTTAGAAATAACCAAGATAACGTAATAGGACAAATATGTGAAGCCTTTAATTCAGGTTGTAAATACGTTATATTGGAAGCTCCGACCGGATTTGGCAAAAGTGCAATTGCAATGACCGCTGCGCGGACCCTTGGTTCTAGCTTTGTATGTACCGCTACTAAGGATCTTCAAACTCAATACACATATGATTACGGCTTTCTTAAAGTTGCAAAAGGAAAAAACAACTTTCAATGTAGAGTAAAGGAAGATTTTATGGAAGCAGGAAAATATCTTTGCAACTCATGCAACTCAGGATCTGAGATTGAGTGCAGACACACCAGTTGTGATTATGGGCCATGTCTATCTGATGAATCCATGGAGGGGGCAGGATGTAGATACAGAACTTTCATAAATGATTACAATATTGATAATAAAGGAAGAAAAAATGAAAGAATCTTTATTGGTAAAGAAAAATTGGAAAATTATGAAACTGAGTACTCCAATTGGATTCATCTAAGGAACTTTGATATTCCACTACAATGGAGTCCCTGTTACTATTTTGATCAGCTTTTTCAGGCTTTAAAGGCAAGCCATTCGATATTTAACTACTCTATTTTTTTATCATTAATAGCCAACAAGAATATGATCCAGCAAAGAGAATTACTCGTACTCGATGAAGCGCATTTACTTGAAACTGAGATCATAAAATTCAGGGGGCTTTCGATATCAAAGAAACGGTGGAGAAGATACCTTAGTGACTTTAAGATGATCGACTATGGTTTCGATTTGAATGGGTGGCTAGGGTTTCTTATAGATTTAGAAAAGACTATCCTTATCCTCATAGGATACGATTCTTTGGTGAAATCACTTGTGATGGAACGGAAAATAAAATATGGTTATGATTCGAAAAGCAAAGCAAAATCTAAAAACAAAAGAATAGTGAGTGCATCGGAATTGTTTGAAGATGACAAAAGTCTTGAATTAGATATAAAATCCGAAGATAAAAAACACTTTCAAATAGACGACGAGCTATTGATTGATATTGTACAGGATATCGACAAGCTAACAAGGACCATAAATAATATTCTTTCAAATCCAAAAAACTGGATAGTCTCAGAAGTGTATAAGGAAAACTATGATGTTCTGCGCGTAGAATTCAAGCCTTTGGATGCCTCCAAATATATTAAAAACATTGTTGAAAAATGTCCAAAAACACTAATCATGAGTGCAACCATTCTAGATTATAGAACATTTGAAAAAAATCTTGGACTTGATATTGAAAGTGATAGAACCAAATTTATACAGATTCAATCAGACTTTCCAATTGAAAATAGACCAATTTTTCCTCTAAGTGTAGAATATCTCAATTTTAGTAATTTGCAACAGGCGGATGTTAAGACAAAAATATCACGTGCGATTGATAACATAATGCACATACATAGTAACGATAAGGGTATTATCCATACCACCTCATATGAGCAGTTAAACTTTATCAAAGAGAACCTTTCAAAAATGAATTCTAGGAGACTGATATTGACAGACCCCGAAATCCAAAGGGATGAAGTAATAAGAGAACATATTGACAGCAAGAAGCCAACTGTTCTTATTTCTCCTTCATTACATACAGGTCTTGACCTGAAAGATAACTTATCTCGATTTCAAATAATTACCAAAGTCCCATATCCGAACATAGCAGACAAATGGACTTCAGAGAAGAGGAAGATAAATGAGGAATGGTATTATTGGCAGACTGCGCTGCGACTAGTTCAAGCTTATGGCAGGTCTATAAGGTCTAAGGATGATTGGGCAAAAACATATGTTCTGGATGCGGCTTTTAATTACTTTGTGAAGATGAACGTCAACATATTGCCAAAGTGGTTCGTATCTGCGATAAGAACTGAAAGATAAATATTGGCTACAATAATCGCAGGATGAAAGACGTAAGCTTGTTCTCCCATTAATGGGGATGAGAATATTTTGCGCAGTTATTTTCGGAAAATAACCCAATAGGCTAATTTCAGTGATAATAACTGCCATACTGAAAGAACCTGACATGAAATGACACAATCATATATTGGATTACCTTCCAATCACATTATGGTTACTTTCCACACAGCTAGAAAAATCAATGCACCCGTGTCAGAGGTTTGGAAAATACTGTCAGATGTTGACAGGGAGCCTGAATTCTGGTATGGTACTAAATCAATTAGAAATCTAAGCAAGACGGAAAAAGTAGTTGAGAGAGAGGTTGTAATTGCTTTCAGAAATTCAACATGTAAAGAAACAGTCACATTTGAGCCAATGAAGTCCATAACCACTGATATTACGGGCGGACCACTAAAAGGAAAGAAAGTAGTTTTATTAAACCCAGATGGCGAAGACGCAAGTACGGTCAATGTAGAATGGGATATTAAATTGTCAGGTTTTATGGGCGTTTTTTCAAAAATGGTACAAAAGCATATTCTTGATGGTACTAATCAGGCCCTTGAAAGAATCTCCAGAGTTATAGAAAAATAACAATACATTTCTTTCTAAACCCATTATATGGATCTTATATAATACTATTAATGTTAGCCTTATGAAACATTTATTAATATTTCTAACTTATTTAAACTAGGTAAAGATCATATTTGTCTCATGCTAAAGCTGTTGTATTGATTGGGGTCATAATCTCAATCCTCACTCTTGGAATTGTCTCTGTGTTGGGGTCTGCAAAAGAAGAGAATAATGCCGTTAGCCAAAAGCAAATTGGCGGGCATGTTCCGGGCTATGGAACTTATGAGACTACTGGGAGTGTCTTAGATCCTACTTTGTTACCTACAGATCCAAAAAACTCTGTAGTTGATCCGATGAAGTTTCTTCGTGAATTTAACTACGGTAAGGTTTCCAAATTATCAAATGGGAGTATGTTAAGAGAGTTCATAATCATAGCTTCAGACAAGAACACTAAAGAAATATCTCCTGGAGTATTTTATAACGTATGGACATTTAACAATACAGTTCCTGGACCAACTCTTCGTGCAACTGAAGGTGATTTGATAAGAATCAATTTCATCAACAACGGTTCTAGATTCCATACTATGCATTTTCATGGCATTCATCCTGCTGAAATGGACGGTGTTTTTGAAGGAATTGCACCTGGAGGGAGATTCACTTATGAATTTGTAGCCGAACCATTTGGAGTTTTTCCTTATCACTGTCACATACAGCCACTTGAAGAGCACATTTCTCATGGACTCTACGGTGCATTGATTATAGATCCAAAGGAACCAAGAGTCAGTGCTGATGAAATGGTAATGATAATGAATGGCTACGATACTGACTTTGATACTGAAAATAACTTCTATACTGTTAATGGAATTCCATACTATTACATGCACCATCCTATTCAGATTGAGAAGAACAAATTGATCCGTATTTACTTATTGAATATGCTAGAATTCGATCCTATGAATAATTTTCATCTTCATGCAAATATGTTCAATTTCTTCAAGACTGGAACTAACTTAGTGCCAGATGAATATACGGATATAGTAAGTATGAACCAGGGCGAAAGGGGTATACTGGAATTCTCATACAAGTTCCCAGGAAAGTACATGTTCCACGCACACAAAACTGAATTTGCAGAGAAAGGGTGGATGGGAACATTCTTGGTAATGGAACCAACCAATAGTATAGAGACTTCAAAAATTAGTAACACGACTGATGCAAACATCAGAACAACAAGTAGAGGCTTATCATAATGGAGCGAGAAAGTAATATCATAAAAGAAAATATCTCAAAAAGAAAAATAGTGTTTTTTGGTATAATACCTTTTGCAATATTGAGCATAATGATAGTATTGATATTATCTTTTCCATCTCTGTTTTTTATTGGTCAACTTAAAACACTTCCTGAAATTTCGATTGAAAAGGTAGAATTTGAGAACCTGAAAATAATAGCTTCAGTTAGAAATACCGGTCATTCAGAGGTATCAATTGTTCAAGCCGATGTGAATGATAGAATTCAGTTTGCTGCAATGGAACCCAAAAATAGACTTGAAAGATTTGAAAGTGGAAAAGTTATCATTCCCTTTGCATGGAACCAAGGAGAACCATACCGAATAGGATTGACTACTGATGACGGGACACGATTTGAGAAAACAGTAAATTTTGCAACATTGACTCCGCAGCCAACTCCCACACAAGCTTCGTATTTTGCACTAATAGGAACATATGTTGGAGTCATCCCAGTAATGATAGGATTGCTGTGGTATCCATTCATTCGCAAACTTAGTGTGAATAAGTATAATTTCTTTCTAAGTTTTACTGTGGGCCTTCTTGTGTTTTTGGGTATAGATGCCTTGCTTGAGGGAAATGAGATAGTCCAAAGAGATGTTTCATCTGCATTCCATGGACAGATGCTCATAATCATGCTAACAATACTTTCATTAGTATCTTTAATATACATCTCTTCAAAATTGGTGAAAAGGGCAGAAATTAAGACATCCGATTATCCTGTATACTCGGATCCTTCCAAAGACGAAATTTCGCATGTATCTTCTATTCAATCATCAAAACAGAAATTGATAATAAAACCTGTTGCTCTTTCTATGATGATTGCAATTGGTATCGGATTACATAATTTTGGAGAGGGTTTGGCTATTGGTGCCGCAGCCCTGCTAGGTGAAGTAGCATTAAGCTCTTTTCTAATCTTGGGATTCACTTTGCATAATACAACGGAAGGTCTGGCGATTGTCGCACCAATGGCAAGGAACAAGAAGCTCGCTATTGCAAAACTAATTCTGATGGGTTTGATAGCAGGGGTACCTACTATAATAGGATCTTGGATAGGAGGATTCTTGTATTCTCCAATTGCAACTATTATTTTCCTAGGAATAGGCGCCGGTGCGATATTTCAAGTTGTGTACTCTGTTGGATCTTGGATGTATTACAATAACAATAAAGTTCTTGCTAGCCTTCCAATAGCTTCAGGATTTATGCTGGGAATATTAATAATGTACATGACAGGACTGTTGGTATGAGACTACATCTATTTTTATCAAAAAATGGAGGGAGGATCTATCAATAAAACCAAAAGTGATCAAAACATGTCAAATAGCAGACTTGGATTTATACGTGACGCAAATGTTACTAAAAAAGAAGACCGCACGGACCGAATGGAGGATTATCTTGAAGTAATTTATGAGCTTATTAAACAAAAGGGATACGCAACTACTGTGGATATTTCTAATTATTTGAACGTGAGTTCTCCAAGCGTTACCAAAATGATACAAAGATTGGATGAAAGTGGATATCTGAACTATGAAAAATACAGAGGCATAAGACTAACTGATGATGGAATTAAGATAGCAAAAAGTATACACGCCAGGCATGAGATTTTGGCAGAATTCTTTAGAATGATTGGAGTAGATGACGAAACCGCAAACAATGACGCTGAAGGAATAGAACATCATCTACACCCCGAGACACTAAAGAAATTAGAAGAATTCATGATTGCTATTAAGGGCAAATGGAATCCTGCCTTGGATTGAATTTGAATCTTTTTTGATAAATTTTTATTTGCGCCCAAGATTGCCTTTATGTTATTTAAGTCGTTTCAACAGGTCATCAACGTTTAATGAATTAATAACATCAATTTTTTTTGCCCATCCCCTCCTCGCCTGACCTATGCCAAATAATAAGTAGGCAAAATGGACAGGATGGTGGGCATCAGAATTTATGGCAAGTTTCACACCACTGTTTACTGCCAAACGGATATGTTCATCCCTCAAATCTAATCTATTGTAATTAGAGTTGATTTCCAGAATAGTTTTAGTTTCACATGCAGTATCAATTAGTTTTTCAATATCTATAGAATATCCCTCCCTTTTGTTTATCAATCTGCCTGTAGGATGAAATATAATATCTACGCTTGGGTTTTTTGCCGCTTTAATGAGCCTTTCAGTTTGAATCTCGTTTGACAGCGAAAAATTTGAATGTATAGATGCTCCCACAACATCCAGCTTGTCGAGTATATTATTTGGAATATCAAGGGCACCATCTTTGAGAATGTCAACCTCGGCAGAACTCAAGATCCTCAACTTGGTACCAGCTATATCTTCGTTTATAACATC
>DATIFZ010000006.1:0-21668 GCA_035454925.1 Nitrososphaeraceae archaeon | reverse complement strand
GGCAATTGTTGCGCTGAAGTTTGGGCAAATATCAACTGACTTGGAGTAAACATAAGTAAAATAACCAAGCTTAAAAAACTAATAGTAACATGGAAGGATAGTGTCACCTCACCGGACATTTGGATTAAAATTGATACTGGTCATATATATTCTGAAGCCTAGTATCTGCGCATTTTATCAGACTCTCAAAGCAAGAACTTTAGATATTTGCTTTCAATGGATCCTGTTCTCCTTAAAATAATTTAATCCCACTTGCGAAACGAACAACTAGTCCAATTAATTAATTAATTAATTAATTGTTTTTACTATTGACGACTATTGGGGTAGAATGGTATCGCTTAGATACATGCATCTTACGTTATCAACAGTTTGTTACTAATTATTATTGATACGAGTTTAAAGTACGATTGGAAAAATCAAACTTTCTACAGCTATTAAATTTATTGTTATTAAAAAAGTCCGTTAATAGTTGTCCATTAATATCATTAGGGTCGATTCTTGTAAATAAACGAGCAGTAATACTCTAAGAAAAATAATATGGTCCAAGATATAATGACTGCATACTAGATGGATAAACGCGAACAATCATTTAGCCTTACTGTTAACTCTTTTCCTTTTTGGTTTCTATACTTGCTTTGAGGGCGTGAAGTAAATCCTTGGTTGGCATTGTTTCTTTTGGTGGTGTTGTTATGAATTTCTTACCTTTACTCTTCGCCTCAATAAGTTTCCGTAGCTCCTCGACGTATGTGTCAGAATATTTACCAATATCGAATTCCTTATTATAGTACTTTTGAACTAGAATTTTTCCTAAGGATACCTCTTGTGAATCAAGTTTTATTTTCTTGACTCCCATTTCAGGAATGTCTTCGACCGGCCTTAATTCGTCCAAATAATTTAGAATATGCATAACCAGACCTCTCTGATATGGTCTTAACGCGACAAGGCTCTCTTTGTCTTTAAGGATTACTTTACCTATTGCAACCATTTTATTTTCGTTTAGTATCTTAAGGAAAAGAGCATAAGGCTTTGCGTTTCCAGCTTTAGGATCAGTGGCAACATAATAGCTATCCTGAATGAAAATTGGATCGAGTTCACGAAAATCGATGAATTCTTTTATGTCAACGCTTTTAGTTGTCTTTAATTTAATTTTCTGTAATTCGTCTTTTTCAAAAACTATATAGTTATCCTTTATTTTCTCGTATCCCTTTTTAATTTCAGAATAGTCTACATCTCTATCCTCTACAGGACACCATTTTTTGTACCTTATTCTATGTCCATTTTTGCATAACTGATTGAAAACATATTCTTTCTTATTTGTTGCAGTATACAATTTGACAGGAATTGTCACAAGTCCGAATGAGATACTTCCTTGCCAAGAGCTCCTTACTGCCATACAAAATTAGAGTGCAACAAAGATTATAAGAGCTTGAGGGAAACGGAAAGCCCCGATATTGAATTGTGAGGTCAATTAAGAAATTATTAGATAGAATGTTTCCCATGTTAGCTACATGGGAGAAGAATCTTACATTACCAAAGTATTGCCTCAATCAATTAAATTTTATTTGCCTCGGACCGAGGGTTACATGGATGTTGTAAAGGAAATAGTTTCCCGATTCGGGAGCGTGTCGTTGATAGAATTAGACGGCTATTTTGAAGGAAAATTTGAACCCGTAAAGTACATGCGGTTAGAAGTTCACACAGAAATAATAGAAGAACGACATGTTATAGAATATGCCAATAAGATTCGTACTAGGTTAAAACAAAATTCATTGGCACTCGAATTCAATAATAAGCTGATTCTGGTTGTTAAAACTGAAATTAAACGGCAATGAGAAAGAAATTATCGCATGGAAGTTAGAGTTGGAATTTCCTTAAAATGTTTGTTACCAAATTAAGAAAGTATCTGGTTCCGTCATATCAATTGTTCTAGAAAGTGAACTACGAACATTAAAATGAATGCAACATGGATATATACAGTGGAACAGATTGAATTTGAATTCAAAATCTAAGGCTACACTAACGAACGAGAGGTGCTAATACAAATGGCGAAGAGTCTAGCAGTAACAATACTTCTAGCAGTAGTAATTGCAGGACTTGGACACGTATATCTAGGATATAAAAAACGCGGAATAGGAATTTTGATTGCTCGAATAGCCATTTGGCTGAGCGTGGCATGGCTTGTTCCATTTCCATTAAGTATTGTTCTTGGTTTGGTCTTGGGTGGTGGTTTTTGGCTCTGGCAGTTAATAGATGTGGTAAGACTATTTAATAAAAGGAAGTCAAATTTAGATGAACCAATAAATCAGAAAGCATGAGACTTGATTTTTCAGCTTTTACAGTCCTAGTTATAGTATCAAAGCTGTATCATGCATTTAATTTTGCTATTAAGATTATTTCCCATCTTTTAAGACTGAATATTCTTTTCGGACACTAGACGAATATCCTCATTATTTCCAAAACTATTGCTGCAACCGCCGCACTAGCTGGTATAGTGATAATCCAGGCATAAACTATTCTCTTGCCAACACCCCATCTAACTGCCGAAAGCCTTTTTGTAGCTCCCACACCCATGATAGCACCAGCGATTGCGTGAGTAGTACTAACGGGAATACCTAGCCAAGCCATAGACGTCAGTATGACACCTCCTCCTGTTTCAGCACAAAAACCCTGGTAAGGACGTAGACTTGTTAACTTGAAAGCCATGGTTTTAACTATTCTCCAACCTCCAAAGAATGTTCCGAGTGCAAGCGCAATAGCGGAGGCCAATATGACTTCGATGGGAACTGAGAATGAGGTAGAGTCAAGCATACCACCTGAAATCAATAAGGCTGTTATAACTCCCATTGTTTTTTGCCCGTCGTTAGCACCGTGTGTTAGTGAGAAAAAAATTGAAGAACAAATTTGAAGACGACCAAAAATCTTGTTTACATAGGAAGCAGTATACCTCCTGAATAAATACATGATAATTATTGCGATACCAAATGCGCTACAAAAGCCTAGAGTAGGAGATATCACTATAAAAGTTAAGGTCTTTTCTATACCAGGCAAAACTAGAGCTGATGTTCCTCCTGCTAGTAATGCTGAGCCTATTAGTCCTCCAATTAACGCATGACTGCTGGAAGACGGAAGGCCGAAATACCAAGTAACAAGGTCCCATATTATGGCCCCTATTAAACCTGCAAATATGACGTCGACCGTAGAAAACGAGGGTTGTATGATTCCTTTGCCAACTGTTAGAGCAACAGCAGTACCAAAGATGAAAGGGCCAGCAAAATTGGCAACAGCTGCGATCCCTACGGCATATAGTGGTCTAAGTACTCGAGTGCCTACTACCGTTGCGATAGCATTAGCTGAGTCATGAAAACCATTTACAAAGTCAAAAAAGAGGGCGACCGAAATAGCAACGTAGACTGAGACTTCAATTGGTAGCAAACTAATCCTCAGCGATATTTTAAAGCGACGTCTTCTATAGCGTCAGCAACATCTCTAGACCTGTCCAGCGCATTTTCCAGAGTTTCGTAAACTTCCTTCAATTTTATAATGTCTATTGCATCTTGTGTTTCAAATAAATTGGCAATTGCAAGACGATAAACACTATCTCCATCATGTTCACACTTGCTAATTGCTTTCGAGTGTATCAATAGTTTCTCTCGCTTGCCCTTATGTAATTCGGAAACACCTTTGTAGATTTCTTGAGCTGCTGTTACCAATAGAGTAACTAATTCCTGCAAATGAAGAGATGGCTTTTGAATCTTAAAAAGAACTAGTTTGTCGGAAGTACCATAAGTTGCATCAAGGACTTGGTCTATGGCACTTGTCAATTCGGAGATATCTTCCTTGTCAAGTGGCGTGATAAATGTCTTATCTATTATTGTAAATAGCTTATGAGTAAGTTGATCGCCTTCATGTTCCAAATTTTTTAATGTGGTGTTATTTTCCGTTAATGTGCTAAAGTCCCTTATTGACTCAGCTAGTATAGATGTTGCCTTGACTAAAATACTTGCTTGGTTTTGCAATAAGGTCATAATTTCAACATCATTTGCACGAACCCAAGAGAGCCAGCCGCTAGTCATACAGACTTGATTATAACTTTGATTATAGATACTTTTCCGGATCAGACTAACCGGCTCATGCTCACAAATAACCTCTATCGTCGAAAAATCACAAATTAATGTAATGAATCAATCATTTTTACTAAAAATTGTGCTATAGTAGCGTGAGAAATTACAAATTCGCTTAGGTCATATATTAGGTTATAGCTTAAAAAAATAAATAGAATGTTGTAGACCTACGGAAGCAAGTCTGAATTACATACTAATCATTGATTTTAGATTCAAAATCACAAGTTTGGTATCATATTTGTTAAAACGTCATACAAGGTCGTGAATAGCTTATCAGTAATACATATTAAATCAATTTGACAATTCTAATAAGTATTGTTTTGATTTTTGCAAGTTCCAGAATAATTTTGAGCTTTCTTCTAGTTGCCATCCTTATCAGTGCTACTTCATTGGCTTCATATGCATCGACGACCAAAACGACGGGTAGCGAACCTATCAACGGGGTTGTCATGAAAGGGGCTTTTGTTAATATGAAACAGCATGATAACGGTTCACCTGAAGCTCCACAGGATTACATTGATGATAGTTTAAAAATGATTTCTGATGCGGGTTTGGATCATGCTAGATTCTTGTTCTATTGGGAGGCATTTGAAAGGGACCCCAAAGCTTTCATGAAGGAAATAGAATCAGTAGCGAAAGCGGGAGATAAGTACGGAGTGAAAATCATTTATGACAACCATCAATGGCATACTTCTTCCTGGCTTGAAGACAAGGGAACAGGTTTTCCTTGGTCTCTGTTTGAAGATTCAAAATATTCCAAAGGTGGTGGCGGTAACACTCCTGATAAAGCCGCTCAGGTCTTTTGGAAGGACTGGTGGGACGGATCTGTGAAAGATAATGAGGGTAAAGATGGTTGGATACTAATGGCAGAATTTCTAAGGAAAATAGTATTGGCAGTCGATAATCATTCAAGTACCTTGGGGTACGAAATACTAAGCGAGCCTCACGTTGATAATACAGATCAATGGTCCAAAATAGGCAAATTTAATAGTTTTATTACGGAAGAGTTGAGAGATGTCACTAGTAAAACGATAGTCTACAGCATGAATGTTCCAGTTGACTTGAATAGCAACATTAACATCTCACCACAAAACTTGGCAAAAATGGTACCTTCTTCTAAGGAGAACATCGCTTTCAAAATAAGTGTCTATGGAGTTCCTGATAGAGATGATTACCAAAAAGAGAGATTTGATTTGTTTTTGGATACGAGGAATCTAACTGGAGTACCGCTATACATAGGTGAGTGGAATAACGTTGTAAGGACAAAAGAGGGTGGAGTATTCAAAATCAACCCAGGTGCGAGCGATTTTACAAAATCTAATGCTGGAAAGATACTCGAGGCTTTTAAGAAAGAAGGAGTTTGGGGGACGGCTTTTTGGAAGTGGGATTATAGGGATGCAGATACGGCCAGCTTTAACTTGGTTAATGATGAGAATGGCAAATTAGGTCCCACCAAGTACTTTGGTATCTTAGAAGATACGGTCGATAAGGTTTATGGTTCTTTCGATGGTGTATCAACTTCGGATGTTTCAGCTCCTGGTAATACATCAACTGGTAGTGTTGCTGATAATGAGACAAATTTGAATAATGAACTTGCGAAAACAGGAAAATTCACAGAAGCTGAAGCCAAACAATTCGTATCAAAATCTATCCAGAATGGATCCGACGTAACTTCAACTTCTGACAATAATCAGTCGTCTAATAATGAAACCAATAATAATGATCAGCCGTCTAATGCTAACACTAATGATCCTGAAAAGTATGACGATCTCAATGACCTGGTTGATGATATAAAAAATCACGTTGTAGATATTGAAGATATTTCCTTGAATGCTTTCCAACATTCAGGTGCTTATCAAGAAGCTGATCATGAAACGCAGGACTGTATTGACTTGGCAGGAAAAATAGGAGATAACCTTGGTGATCAGGAAATAGTAAACTGTTTTGAGGATCCAAACTTTTACGAGGACCAAATATCTAATACAAACAGCAATGACAATAACAACTAATGCATAATTGACCGGAGCCTCCATCGCTGTCAATTAATAATTAAATTCGACCTTCTATCTGGTCACCGTTGGGATAAAGAACTTGATGAAAATGAAAAGGACGGTAAATTTTTAGACAGCCAAGATAGACTTCATTTGCAAATTAGTCATAAATGTCAGAGATTTTTTTCTTTGCAGCCTTAAATCCTGACTTTATGCTATCAAAGACATCTTCCGCTCCTTCCTTAAATTCATCTGAGGAATAATCGCTTTCTACACCTGCTTCACCACCGACCTTTATCCTACCTACAGTGCTACCGCCTTTTTCAATACCTACTTCACTACCAGCCTTTAGTACACCTGAACTACGAGCCCCTTTCTTCGCTCGTGAATCCCGTGCCTTCCTGCGTCCTTTAGTACTTTTTTTAGCACTTGTTGGCTTAATATTCGTCTTAGTACTCCTTGCCTTAGTGATCCTCTTGGTACTCTTTTTAGCACTTGTTGGCTTAATATTCCTCTTAGTACTCCTTGCCTTAGTGCTCATATTATTTTATGAGTAACAAGTTATTTATATTAGTCAAATTTGACCCTTTGATAATTTGTTGAAATGTGTAAAGGCCAGAACAACGATCGAGGGGAGTTATGAATAATCTGTGTCAAATGGAATGACAAGAGTATGGACCCTAAACGCCATTTTTTTAAATATCTAATAATAGTAAGAGGTAAACGATGTATTTTATTATTTATTAACGTGTATTTCCATATATTATATGTTAATCCAGGGAATATACAGAGTTTGGTAAAAGGTTATTGATTTTTTGGTGACAAAGAAGTGGCTAGTTGCCATAGTGGACGATGAATTAGACATCGTAAATTTATTTAGAGATTGCTTAAGCGGCATTAATGAGATCTTGATATTTACATTTACCGATCCCCTCATCGCCCTAGAACATATCATAACCAACAAGGACACATACTTCCTAATAATTTCTGATTTGAGAATGCCAACCCTTTGTGGTATAGAATTCTTAAAGAAAGTAAAGACAGAAAATCCTCTTGTAAGAACGTTACTTATGACTGCATTTGAATTAGATGATGAATTATTTCAAGAATATATGAAAGCAGACATCATAAATGACTTGCTTCAAAAACCTATTCGGTTAGAAGATCTTCGTTCAACGGTTATAAATCATCTAATTTCATATAAGAGGAATTTAAAAGACTAGATTGATTTAAAGCGGTAAAGTGGCACGTTCCTAATGATGGACGATGGTAGACAAATAGACCCACATTACCCTGATCATGCATCAGCGTACGTGTAATAAATCAAATTTAAAAAAAGATAGACAACTTTTATTTTATCAATCATAGAACGGTTATCAAGATTTAGGACAGATCCATTTTGAATTAATCATGTAACAACCCTCATTTAACTGTCTCTCAATGTTTGATTCACTATTGGGCATAAATGTATAAAACAAAGACATAATGATGATTATCACCGCGATCGCTACCAATATTATTATTAATTTCAATCTTTTATTTGACTTCGTAGATCCGTCATCATTAATGTTTTCAGAAGGCATTACCAAATACCCACTTGGTAACATACATAATAACACTTTCAACGGATTCACTTCATTTGGTCTGATGCAATTTACTCCCCTCTGATTAATTCCTCATTACCTATGTAATGATACTAAAAAAGGGCATTATCCTCCAGGTGCACAAAGATTATGGTCATCCAATTCCCCTTGGCTCTTGATGGATGTGCCGCATTCACATTAGAATTGATTATCACACGTACTTAAAGCAACAAAACATTGCCTTGCGGGTTTTATACGTTATTTCTATTATTACTCGAGATAGATAAAATCAAGAAAATGAAAATTGTTTTAAGTTGATGAATAGTAGTAGTAAAAAAAAGTTCTAACTAGGTAAATTGCCTAGTTGTCTTCGCCATCATTATTTTTGTTTGTTGAGTTGTCAGATTCGCTTGATTTACTAGTTTCACTAGATGACTGATTTTCGCCTTTCGACTTCATTAGATCTCCTAACGAATTGCACATCTCCTTTCCTTCCTGCATGGTTCCACACAGTTCTAGATCTTTCATTTTGGTATCATTAGATACCTTTGCAGTTATCGGTATTTCGGTTGGACTTCCGTCCTTACTAGTTTGCACCATTAAGTTAACGGTAACGTCCTTGGTTGAGGAAGCATTGTCTTCTTCTCCACCATCACCTTTTGCCTTTAAGGTGAGATTGAGCGGTACATCGATTTTTTCTTGAGACTGTTGTCCTGCTGCAACTTGCTGATGTGTTAAGCTCATCATTGGAAACGAGAGAACCAATGAAAGAGCAAGCGTTGCCACTACAATTAATGGTTTATTCATTAAAATTGATTAGGACTTTAAACTTTATAACGATCAACCCAAAATTGCCTCGGAAAGCTGAAAGGCAATATGTTAATTCCTAATGAAGTATGAAAAAAGTTAAATTAACTAACTTAGCCTAAGGGTAAAAATAAGGTTGGGTTCGGTGGAACCGATAAGGCTAGAATTACGATCTAGGAACCCCTCACTTTTTATTTATTGTATCCTTGATTCTCTTATTGGACTTTGGAGTAGTTCTCCAATTTCATTATGCATTTTCAACAAGTTAAATCCTTTTTCAGTGGTTTTGTAGGTTTGTACACCTTCTAAATATTCGAGTAAATTGTTTTCAATAAGTACGGATAGATATTCTTTCAATTGGGCATAGCTGAGGAAGGCTTTGTACATGATTTTTGTTTTAGTTGCACCACCGTTTGCTGCTTCAAGAATCATTGATACTATTTCTGTTCTGCTTCTGTATTTCATATATTTGATCTGATAAATTTACTATATTAACATGTTGGCACAAAAGTCTAGAACAAAACGAAATCGCATAATGATGTATTCACTCACCAAGATGAGGATTTTCAACGGTTACGTGCCTATCAAATAGACCTTTATTTTGAGCATCTTGATAGCCTCAAATGCCTATGGGCTTCATCTGTTAACTGATACTTCAAAATATGAACGCGGACCTGGTTGCTTGAGAATATTTTGTAATTGTTTTCCTCATATTGATATATCATAACGTGATAATTGAATGAATGGCAAGAGTAGCCGTAATAACAGGTAGTTCAAGTGGAATAGGTTATGAAACATCGCTTCTGTTAGCAAGAAACCAAATCAAGACATATGCAACTATGAGAAATATGAGTAAGAACGAAGGGCTCATAAAAATTGCCTCTGAGGAAAATCTCCAACTAAACGCGGCTCAATTAGATGTAAACGACGATTTATCCGTAAATAAGGCCATAGACAAGATTGCCAAAGATAACGATAGGATAGATATTCTCGTCAATAATGCAGGCTATGACTTGTTTGTCCCTCTTGAAGAATCAAGCCTTGAGGAGAGAAAACAGCAGTTTGAAACAAATTTTTTTGGTGTGATAAGAACCACAAAAGCGGTGATACCAACTATGAGAAAACAGAGAAAAGGTACAATAATAAATGTAAGTTCAGTTGGTGGAAAAGTAGGCCTATTTCCATTTTTAACTGCTTATCATGCAAGCAAATTTGCCATAGAAGGTTTCACAGAATCTCTGAGACAAGAACTTGATGACTTTAACATAGATGTCATATTGATTGAGCCAGGATATGTCAGTAGTGGCTTTTTGAATAATAGCAAATACGCCAAAGGTTTTGATTCAAATAAGTCTCCGTATGCCAAGAAGGTAAAACAAGTCTTTCAAGGATTTGAGTCAATTACTGCTTATTCCTCTCACCCGTCCAAAGTTGCTCAAATAATAATGGATGTGCTAAATTCACCCAACCCAGAGATAAGAAATCCTGTAGGAAAAGATGCAGATTCTATCTTCAAAATAAGAGACGAACTGTCAGATAAAGAAATGGAGCAGTGGTCATGGGAAGCTTACATGGATAAGAAAGGTTTCATCCGTGAGTGAAATGCTGGCTGGTCGGATAATCAACTCTGAACGTATTGGCCGTTGCAGTCGCAAATTTTGCAGTGATTATTTGCGGCAAGTATTCTTGCTTTTACATCATTCCAACTGCTCCTATCCAATTTTAAATGAAGGATCAGTTACTAATTTTGGTATCAAATATTCGGGTTGGGCGGAACTGATGATGCTAGAACAATAAATGGAGAACCCTACAGTAGAGTTGACAATGTTAATTAAAAGTCGTCAATCTAGATTCCTCAGGACGTATAAATTTGTCCCAGAGTGAACCAAAGATGATTCCTAACACTCCCCAGAAGATTCCGATAGTTATGGCAGTCCAAACTCTGAAGCTCTGAACTAGTTCTATTGATATGCTTATGGAGTCTGGATTTGCAGGCATAGCCATATAAGCAGCAATCATTATTCCTGCGTAAACTAATGGGAACACAATCTTTTTCGAGTTTATCTTAACCCTGTTCCATAAGAGTGCTAGACCGAATGCTGTAAAACCAGAAATTGCAATAAAAGCCACATACAAGGCTTCACGATAGTAAATTGTTTCAGGGTCTCCAACTGCCGGTGGGTTTGCAGGATATTTTAGAGCCACTACAAGGTACAAAACAAACCACAAAATACCAGCTAAGAACAATGCTTTCTTCTTGTTACTGTCTCCTGGTAATGCACTTCTTGCGTACGCAAAAATGATTCCAAACAAAGATCCTAGCGAAACTCCATATACTGCTGCAGCAACTATTTCACCACCTTTTTGCCAAATACGATAATGGCTGATTTCAGTTAAATCTACGTTCTCCCCTGAGGAAACTGAATTCTGTATTTCTTTTTCAATTGCTTGATCGATGTAGGGTTCAACCAGCCCAAGATTGATGATACCAAGGATTGTACCGGCTAATGCACCAGAAAGAATTGTAATTGCAAGAAAAAGCAGTATTCTCAAGTACTAAACCTATTGAACGAAACTAGTGACAGGGAAATCCAGCAGAATGTCGCATATCATGAGCGAACTCATGTATCCACATATTATCAAATGCTTCCTGACCTTGAGCAATGCTAAACAGTTGACCTTGGTCATAGCCAACAATAAACATCGTAAAAATCAAAATTGCAACCAGAATCCCAACAGCGATTCCCATTTCGCCAGGTTTTTCTTTTGTCATTAGTTTAAGATTAGACATTCTCTCTTGTAAAAACCTCAGAGTATTTAAATTATTGGATGGTTTAGCCAAGCTTCCTATCAACGTAATTAGAATAATATAGATATGACTTTCTGCTAGTCTCAGGCTAGTATTGCATACCTATGTTAGAACACTTCAGTTGGTTGCAAGCAAATATGCCCCTAGCCGAGCTCTTTCATTTGATGTCATGCACGTTTTTAAAACTTTACAGCTTATTGAGGAGAAGGGACATGTTAGCAGAGATATCCTGCGAAATGAATTAACTCTCGGTGAAGGAACAATAAGAACACTTCTTCGACACCTAAAGATGGAGAACCTGGTTGAATCTTCTAATGCTGGAACGAAGCTGACCGAAAAAGGGCACTTGTTTTTTTCTGACATTAAAGCCTCAATTCCGTCGGAGATGAAATTACCAAAATGCTCTGTGGCTTTAGGAAAATTCAACTATGCTGTAATTTTAAAACAAATGAGTTCTGCGGTAAAGACTGGAATAGAACAGAGAGATGCTGCAATAAAGATGGATGCATCAGGTGCAACTACCCTTATCTTCAGAAATGGGAAATTTCTTTTAGCAGGAACAAAACTTGATGCACTAAGGAATGAAAATAAGATACGTAAGCTGCTCATGGTAGGTTTAAACCCAATTGATGAAGATGTAATAATAATTGGGAGTGATAGTGTTTCTGAAAAGAGGGCTGAATTCGCTGCAAAGAGTGCAGCCCTTCTAACAATCAAGAATCATGAGAAGCATTAGGGTTTTTTATTGAATACAGAATCATCCATCTATATTTAATAACCATTCCATATTTGAAGTAATGCCTTTTAGTATCGTTTGCTTTATGAGGTATTATGAAAGATACTATTACCGTACAGACCATGGTAAACTGTTACTAATTAATGGTAAAAATAAGTTTGGGTTCGTTGGGGGAGCTTGTGAAATACCATATAGTTTATCGTATCTTAAATCATTATCTTAAATGCATGAACTATTGTTACTGTTATCATATACTATGACATATTGCACAATCGTTATGGATTAATGCGTTTCACGATTAACCATTATTTTAACGATTCCTAATGTTGTCGAGATAATCAGCTATTTCGTCGAATGTCGCACCAGAATCATTCAGATCTATGAGTAATTCTTGACTGATACCGGCTTGTCTCAAAGCAACTAATGCTGCATATAACCTTCTTTCTGCGTTAGTGATACATTTACCATCCCAACCGTAATAAGACATGATGACACCCATAACGCATCTCCCACTAAGCCCGTCGGTATACTGCTTTCTAATCTGTGTAAACTGTTTTCCATATGTACGTATTATTTGGGAGATAGATGATTCTAAGTTTGATTGTTGATTAAGTGTATTCATATGATCATGGTCGGTATGTTGTTCGATATCCCGTGTTAACTGCTTCTTATGACTGCTTAGCACTTCAGATACAGACGATTCCTGTTTTAAAAGTTGTTGCTGAACCATGGATTGATAATATACACACAATCAAATTATTTAGGATTTTCGGCTGGATATGTTCTATGAAAATCATGTTGTTTTTCGTTTTTCCAATTATTGTTAGGATCAAGTGGTGCTAAATTCAACTTTCAATATTGCCATGACATACCTTTACGTTATAATCCACACTTCTTAGTACAGCTTTCCAAGGATAAATTGGCTTTTTGTATCTGTTTACTTAATATTGGTTTCAAACTCAAGTACAATACCTGAGCTCATAGAAACCGAGATATATTCAAGATATCATACATTTATTCTTCCTGAACCCACTATTCGTATATCTTTACTATCTGGATTTAAGAGGATTACAATATCGCTGGATTTAAATGAAAATATGCTATCAGATAAAATCTTGAGTTTATTGTTCCCTAATTTCTCTATTTTTGCAGGTCTGATCTGAGTCCCTATGGACAAAAGATAGGAGTGCGTTTCTGAAAGGTCATTTTTATAGAATGGAATCATAGCGAAATTAATAATCATTTCCTGGTCGGCAGAAGTAAAATGGTCGTAATCTGAGAGAATATCTCCCCTAGTTAACTCATTAAAAGAAACGCCGGTTAGAGCAAGACCTACCCGCGCTGGACTATGTGATTCTTCAACGTTTTTATCATGCATCTGTATACTTTTAACAATCACAGTTTTCTTTTGAGGATATAGTATTAGCTCATCGTGGACTTTGATATCTCCCTGTTTAAGCACACCCAATACGACCACACCTACTCCTTTTACATTAAATATATTATCTATATGGATAATTGTTGGTCCGTCTCTTTTAACAGAAGGTAAAGAACTGATACTCTCTTTAAGACTTTCAATATTTTGTTCAACCTTATATGATGACGCAACGGTATTTTTTAAAAGGCTCCTTAGAGCTTCGCTCTCAACTCCGTAAGAATGAAGTAGGAATCCTTTGTCTAGTTGCAGTAGATCTAAGGCTACTATTTGTTCTCCTAGAAACCTATCTAGTTTGTCGACGTTAACTATAGAATATTCTCCCAAATTTACTGCAGTAATTAATGGTTGGATCTTGTCAGGAAAGCCCGATGGTATTACGTATGTTATTATTCTGTCATCTTTTTTGTTATCATATGTTGTAATATCACTTGACTGCCCTTTCTTCCCTAACTCCTTTACAAATTCGGTTTGACCAAGGCATACAAAATTAATACTTTCCACGATGTGATTTTAGAAGACCATCTTTAAAATTTATGCCTAATTTTGTATTGATTTACTGACGTCAAAGCTCCGAGCTTTAATTTTTGAGCCGTTCTTTTTTTGGGTTGGTCGTCTCAATCAAATTTGACATAGTTTCTAGATTCCAAATGTACATTCGTCGCAAAAACTTCTTCCTTTGTTATTATATTAATTTAGAGGACAAACACTTATCATAAAGACATAATAAAACACAAAATAATATGCCAGTCACGGCGCCCTCAGCATTATCCGTATCGACCTTTGATGGCAAGAAACTTCTGGCTGTTATGACAATACTGGCCGTAGTATTAACGGTAGAATCTTCGATTGGCTATATCGCTGATTTTATCCCAGAACAATTGGCTTCCAGTGAGAGTATCGCTACATTTATCGGTATTTTTGCTGTTTTCATAGTAACCCAGTACTATATCTTGGCTTTTGTTAACTATAATAATAAAAGCCACAATGTTAGAACTCGATTCCTTCACACTACACATAAGATAGTGAGTATTATACAGTACTTGTTAGCAGGAATTATTTTACTGGTTATACTACAGATTCTGACTGCTCAGCAGTATAATACTATCTTATTACATTTTGCAATATCCATCAGCTATGTAATCTGGATAATTATGTTCAGTATTCTAACTAAAGCGTTCTTTTCTTGGTATAGGTTAAAGAAAAATCTAATGATTCTCATATTTGCATTATCCATGATTGCATATGTCATAAATGGTGCATTGGGACTATACAATCAAATGGATGACTTAACAAAGAGAAACTTAGTAATAAAGTTGGGCGATGTCGCAGTCTTTCCAGAATCACCCTCTTCTACAGATACGGTATATCAAATAGCTGGTAGTGTTAGTTACGTTCTAACTTGGATAGCAACCGTCATGCTGCTCAGACCTTATATTGAAAAAATCGGTAAAGCTAAATTCTGGGTCATGATGGGTGCACCTATGATATATTATCTCATCGAATTTCCTCTATTCAGCCTAGGCTTTTTTAATCCGTCGGAGAATTCAGATGCAATGACCAATATTCTTATTTTCTCGCTTTCTGCAATATTTGCAGGAATACTGTTTGCAGTTGCGTTTTTATCAATAGCAAGAACTCTGAAAATTGGTACTGCAGCTAGGAACTATATGATAATTGCTGCTTATGGCTTTGTTCTCTTTTACATTGCTGGTTCTGCTTGGACTTCTCAAGCTGCTTATCCACCTTATGGGCTAATCTCGGTTTCCTTTACGGGATTATCTTGCTATTTGATATATAATGGTCTGTATTATTCTGCAGTTTCAATTTCTCAGGATATGACTTTACGTCAGTCAATCAAAAAATCGGTAATGAAACAATCAAAATTGTTACATAGCATCGGAACAGCAGAGATGGAAAACGAAGTACAAAAGCAATTGCTAATAGTAGCAAGGAAATCATCAGAATCAATGACTGACAAGACTGGAATTGAACCATCAATGGATGAAAGTGATATTAAGGCATACATGCAAATTGTAATTAAAGAGGTTAGTAAAAAACCAAATTTGTAAATTCGGTAGTAGACCCGAATCTTTTTTTCAAATTCTTGGAAATTAGGAATCAAGGATTTTGAACCCTGTAACATATATTGTAATATGTTACTATTCTATAGTAACCTTGAAAAGAGGATTGTAAACCGGTTGCTCGTTATAGTATTTTCATATATAATGTGCACAAAAAATAACTTTGAAACTTAAATTTTATTCGGGTTCGGTGATTCTAGGAACACTAGCAATTCAATAGATAGACTCGCTTACTAATGTTAGTCTATCTCCAAGCTATAAACTTAATCAATCTTTGATTTGGGGTAAATCGAATGGTTTAATCATCCAATTAACCATCAAGGAATTATACTTCTACAATCAAAACATATTGAATGTTCAAGAAAAGAACCTGGTACAAGGAAGTAATTATAGTAGGTCTGATTATTCCTTTTGCAAGTATTCTGATTACTTTACTATTTGGTATTCCAAAGAGCATTTTGTATTATCTGCCCTTGTTGGTTGGCCTACCCTTGTTAATTATAGTCGTGATTTGGCGAAAACTCAAGAGAGCCATTACACTCAAAGAAGCCATAGTATTAATCTTATTATACACTAGTTTGAACTATGTTGTACACATTTTCGTACCATGGCCATCTTCATTTCTGGTTTCCTTTGCAATACTTTTGACTATTATTTGGCGAGTACATAAGAGAGCATTAGAATGATTTTCTGAATCACCAAGGGAGTCATCAACCTATGCGCCGTAAAGTTTACTGAGATTTCCTGATATAATCAACCAACTATCTCTATCTTGTTAACTTAATATTTAGTAGTATTGAGCTTTTCCAGTATCTTTCCATTATCGACATAGGTAGTTTTACCACCTGGAAAATAAAATTCGTTCGTGAGATGAATGGCACCTGATTGTTTTAATGTGAAACTTTGGTTGAATTCTTAAATAAAGCTGTAAGTGAACAAATAATTGTTAATTGCACTTGCGTAATATTTTTGATTCATCACAATTTATTAGGAATTCTCCGCTTTTGCTTCTGTTTTGCTGGTCCCAGATAATTATCCTCTCTTGTTTATTATTCATGGCCAATTCTTTAATGTCACCAATTGCCATCGCACAAACTTCAATGGGTTCATCAGATGAGATGATAAAAGATCTTCTTGCTAATGTCAGCAGGAAATTAGAGACCGGTGACTCAAGCAAAGCCGTACAGGACCTGTTAATGGTTCAGAGGCTGTTAGCTCTTAATAATGACAATTTTTCTTCAACTCAAGATTCAAGGTTACTTATACGTCAAAGCATAGGCGCTTTACTAAATAACAGACCTGATATAGCAACAGAAAATTTAGATACAATAAATAAACAATTGTTTCCACTACCACAGCAGAATATGGCACCTGAAATTATCAATGGAACCTTAGAGAAACCGGAGCCTACTACTATTCAATCGACTTTAACAGATAATGGGAGCTCAAAAAATGTAAATGCAGATTTAATCAACGGAACCTTAGGGAAACCTACGACTTCTACTCAGGCGACGTTACCTGATAATAGTACAACAACCGATAAAGCAACCAATAATCTAGCTAGTACGAATTTCTTGAATTTCACCAATCCTGTATTTGGGATAAAAATTCAATATCCAGACACTTGGTCGGCCAGAGGTTATCAGTACAACATTAAAGCAAATAATACTGTGGTCGGATTCTATTCGCCTTCAAAAACTGCCTCTCAACTCGGAAATATTTCTGGTGTCTCAGGACAGTTTGTGCCATATTTGGATATTTTTGTATTTGATTCTAAGAACATGTCTTTAGATAGAATAATAAATGGACGTATGAGCAGAATTCAAAATAACACTGATACTATCCTTGAGACAAAAGCATACACTCTCAAGGGAAACCTTCCTGCACACATGCTTATTTATACCACTATTGCGGGAGGAGATGAATTTTTCAAAAAGATGCAAGTCTACACTGTCTCAGGTAATAAAGTGTATCTAATAACTTATACCGCGCAGGAAGCGTTGTTTTCCGTTTACATGCCGGTAATTAAGAAGATGATAGATTCATTTGAATTAAGATATTAGTCTCTGTGCAAAGGCATGCGAAGCTTCGACTGAAGTAAAATAATATGCAGTCAATGAGTCGAGTGACAAACAAGAATAATATGTTAAAAGCAAATAGTATAATAGACCCAAATATAACTTTTAGAAACAGTCTTTTATGCCATATATGTGTTAGACCACTGAATAGTCAGCTACCATTGGAATGAAATACTTAATCGTCATCTAAATCAATGTCGCTTGGAAAATCTATTCCTACGTTATTCACTATCTTACATTTACCGGCAATGGTATCTCCGTTATCTGGATTGTAGTCTAGAACCATGGTTGAGACACCGCAATCAAAACCGTTACTTCCAGGCCCCCCATCCATTATTGTGGTTCCAATGCCTGAGATAAGATGATCGTTACCATCACCACCCACTAAAAGGTTGTTTCCAACTCCCCCGAAAAGGACATCGTTTCCAGGTCCACCGTCTACAAGATTGGCTCCGCCTCCAGGCATTATGATGTCGTCATCACGCTCACCGTATAGCCTGTTATCACCAAGGCCGCCATAAATTATATCATTCCCTTTCCCTGCAAATACCCTATCTATTCCACCAAGTGTGTATATTATTTCATCATCACCATCACCTTTGATTTTATCGCTACAAGGGGTTCCAATTATCAAGTGGCCTTTTCTCTTAATCTCTGATGGACCACCTGTTAATCCATCATTTAGGCAGTTTGCATCCGATAATTTTTCTATAGGCTTTGAACCAAGTAGATTATCCAGCTTGTCTCCAATATTTCCAATTAGATCATTTAGCGGACCAAAATCTAAATCTGGTAGATCAATTTGAGCATTAACTTTATTTCCCGGCACAATTAGCACTAATGTTACTAATGATACTATCAATCCAATCATGAAAAGCTTTGTAGGTTCATCAAACATTCGAAAAATCTGCTTAATAACATTATGTATGCGTTCGTCAGCAAAGTATGGAATTTTCATATCATCTCACGACTAACTTGGCAGATCAATCTTTGGAATACTCTCTGCACCAGTATCGTTTCCAACAACAGTATTCACTATTTTGCATACTCCTGCAATTGTATCGCCCTTATCTGGATTGTAATCGAGTACCATCGCCCTTGCTAGTCCAAGCATCGATATGGGGCAATCAAAATGATTTGCTCCTGATCCTCCTTTCATTATAGTATCACCGGTTCCCGCAAATAGTTTGTCGCTCCCTGTATCGCCTACTAAGAGATCATTTCCAAGACTACCCATTAATGTATCATCCCCACTATCGCCAACAATGACATTACTTCCAGCTCCAGCCAAAATTATGTCATCTTGTTTTCCTCCGTATAGTTGATTTGAAAGTCCCCCAAATATCATATCGTCGCCGTTCCGTCCAAATACTTGCTCATTATTTCCTGCACGAATTATGTCGTCATTGTTAGTGCCGGCGCAAGTTGCCGCATCATCACATGTTTCAACATTACCATAAAAGACGCCGGCATTGAAATCCAGTCCCTCAATTCTGTCGCCTATTTTACCTAGAGGAGACTTTTGTTCCTTGCCTTCTACATGTTTAAATTGTATGATCAGAATTCCAGAATTAAAAACCAGTAATAAGGCGATCAAGCTTAATGACATAGCACTAATTACGCATGATCGTCTCCTGTCCACAAATGCAAGTTTTTGTACTAATTAATTAATCTTTCCAAACATCTTTGCCACTTATTTCAAGATTTTTTTCGACAATAAGAAATTTCTAATCAAATGAGCCGATATTGAATAACAATATTTGTGATTCTCATTTAATAGAACGTAATGATGAAAATAACATTATCTTGCTCTGTTAACAATAATCAATTGAACTGAAGAAAAAAAATTTGCCTGTGAAAGAACCGAAAGTCAGCTATGGAGTTCAGTTGCCTTCAATGAAAATAGATCAAAAAACCAAGCTCCACTTACATGCTAATGGAAATTAACAGTGCCAAAACTGGTTTTTCCGGAATACGGGACAACAAGCACCATTGCTAGGTGCACACGCGGCTCAGAAGTGGAACTGCCTTCAAGACCTAAAAGGCCGCCTAAGGTAGAAATACCGGTAGTAACAGTACGAGGTTTTTTCCAGTCACCGCCTACTATATTACCGACACCTATTTGTGTGTCTTTACCAAGCTGCAATAATGCCTGTAACGGCTTGATTGGCTCGCTCACATTCAAGGCCGAAAGACCTCCCATTGAGCTCATATTCAGGCCGGCAGGTCCTGATGATAAGGCGCCCATTTGACCAATAATTCCTACTAGAGGATTTGTGGTATTTTTCCCGGATAGCTTATTTGAAGCTTCCATTAATGCAAATAGACTCTTAATGCTGCTGCCAGGAGTTCTTATGACTAAAACGGTCACCGACTTTGATCTGTTAATGTCATTCACTTCACCACTCACTTGTTCTAAAGTTACAGTAGCTTGACTTTCACCGACATTTACGCCAGTAACTTCTATACCGTCAACCCAGCTTATTGTCTGAATGTTGGAGATTGATGATGCACCTTTTAATTTTTCCAATAAGGGTGCCGATTCCAAATTCATAGGATTATTCCCATCATCGATGTCCGACGATTGTGCGAATGTTAAATGGGATAAAACTACTGGTGTCACACTTATCATAAATAGGATTAGAGCCAAGAACGAGAGGTTTAACATTCTGTCCATACCAATTCGTTAATAAATATACACATATAACTTTGCCTTAAGAGCGTGTTAAGTCATTTTTCGTGTATAGTCAATGGTAGTTAATTTACAGAAACAGGGTTGTAATCATTACCATGTAATGGAATTATGGATGAAGCAAATAGGTATGTCTAATAGAAAGCCAATCTGTATACTTGCCAATACTCTTGAAAGATTCATGGTTGCATTGTGAATGTTATCCCAAGAACTTTGGAGAACTTTGTAATATTCCACAATAATGGTTCCTCAACAATTAGGATTATTGTACTGGCATCCTTTTACCATATTGTTCCCATAGTTGAACATGTTCCCTTAGCGTGTCCTACAGGTCAGAAGTTGCAGATAAATAGCAATTTCGCTAAATAATTTTAGATGACCGTAGAGATGGATTTGCTATCTGTCCTCTATTTGCACTAAAATTAGATCAATCTGATGCCAAGGCTTTATTTTCGTAGATTTTAGCAATTTCTGCAGGTACTATTACTCCAACATCCTTTGCGTACTTATCATAAGCGGCTAGCACATCCAGGTATAAAGAAATCAACGACAGAATAAGTGATGGGCTACTACTCGATGATACCCTGAACTCGAATAATAATATCAAAACTCGATCAAAAATTTCAACGTCCTGAGCTGGATAAGTTTTAAAAATAAAAATTTAATATTAATTGCAACTTGTTTAAAAGAGTCAAGAAATTCAGTGAGAAATTCCCGGTGGCATAGATCAAGACGCAAGGAGCTTCACGAAACAGATAACTGCTGACAATCCTGTCCTTGTAAAAAACGAAAATATTGCCGTTCTTATTTATTCCGGAAAAACGCACAAAGCCTTTCTTGAAGAATTTGAGAAATTAACAATAGATGGTTACAAATTATCGGGAATAACTGATCCCAGGGGGATCCCAATACTCAATATGATCCCAATACGTGGAAACACGAGATTTGGAAAGATATTTTCTTTCAGCATTTACCTAGTAAGCAATGGTGATGGCGCTTTGTTCATGAGTCATATTAAAAATACTTCCTTTTCCACATCTGGCCCACATGTAATGTATACGCTATAGTTTTCGAATCTATTACTCTAGAGTTGTTGCAACTTTGTGACCAAGTCGATGCATTTTGCCTGTTTTTCTTCGATGTCTGCAAGTCTCCTCATTAATTCGTTTTTGAGATTATTTATATCGTGTTCCCTATTTTCCCTTTCTTCTGTCTCAAATCTTCGCTTGTAGAAAGTGTTTGTAATAACAGATAACAGTATCGCTATCATCGATATCCCAAAAAACATGTAAAATAACGCTACCACTCGTCCTATATTGCTGACAGGTACAA
>DATIFZ010000005.1:0-30650 GCA_035454925.1 Nitrososphaeraceae archaeon | reverse complement strand
GAAGGAATACGTGCATATTCATCTGATGAGAATTTGTATATATTCAGATTAAAGGAGCATATGGAAAGGCTCCATAAATCAGCTAATGTGTATTCCTTTACAACAAAATTTTCAGTTGACGAACTTTGTAATGCCACGGTTGAATTAATTCAAAAGAACTCTATAAAGGAATCATGTTATATTAGACCATTAACATTTGTTGGTCTCCATGGAATAGATTTAAACGTAACCAAGAATTCTCCGACACACACAACAATCATAATATTCCCATTCGCAAAATACTTTAAGGGCGATGGCATTTCTGCCTGCATTTCTTCTTGGAGAAGAATTAGTGATGAATCCGTTCCTCCGATGGCAAAGGCTTCAGGCAATTATCTTAATTCTATCTTGGCTACCCAAGAATGTAGAAGAAATGGATATGACGAATCGATACTTCTAGATACGAATGGGTATGTTAGCGAGGCATCTGGGGAAAATATCTTTATTGTAAGAAATGGTAAGCTTCACACACCACAGTTATCAGATTCGATATTAGAAGGCATAACAAGAAATACTGCTATTACAATTGGGAAAGAATTTGGATATGAAGTTGTTGAGCGTCCAATCTCAAGGACAGAATTGTATTTGGCTGATGAGATATTTCTGACGGGAACCGCCGCTGAAATAATAGCAATTACAAAGATTGACGGAAATGTAGTTGGAAATGGAAGGGAAGGCGCCATAACAAAAAGTATACGAGAAAATTACGAAAGTATTGTTATTGGAAAAGTTGAAAAATTTATGGGGTGGCTAACGCCCATTTGGTAAGAAACAAGAATGATGGGCTTAGAATTGGTGTAATTGGAGTAGGTGGTTGGGGGAAGAATCATGTCAGAGTTCTCCACAACATGGGCGTTCTCCAAGCAGTTTGTGATCTGTCTGAAGATCGTGCGAGAGAAATTGGAAAAAAATACGATACGAAATTTTATTCCTCATTAAAGGATCTATTTTCGAATGAAAGAGGCTTGGATGGTTGTTTAGTTTGCACACCTACCAAATCCCATTTACCAGTAGTAAAGGAAGTAATTCAAAATGGCTGTCATACATTTGTGGAAAAGCCACTTTCATTTTCATCCATAGAATGTGAAGAGATGACAAGCATGTCGGAGAAGGCCAACCTGATTTTGACATGCGGATATGTCGAAAGATTTAATCCTGCTGTTCAGGATTTGAAAAAGATAATCCAAGAACAAACTTACGGTGACCTTTTGATGATGGAATTCCACAGGGAAAATAGAATGCCGCTACATATCAAGGATGTAGGTGTTATCTATGATACCTCTGTTCATGATATTGATACCGCAATGTTCCTTTTCGGTAAAGGTCCAAAAATGGTTTTTGCTAGAGCTGGCAAGAAATTTCATTTGTTCGAGGATTTTGCAACAATAATGTTGGGATTTGAGGATCAGAAGGTAGCGATAATTGCATCAAATTGGGTTACACCGAAAAAGGTCAGAACTTTTTCTGCAGTATGTACTGAAGGTACAGTTAATGGTGATTTTATTACCCAAGAGATAAGAATTGATCATGGCGAGGCGACCATAATTCCCAGAAGACAACAGTTTCAAGAACCTCTTGTATTGGAATTACAAAGTTTTATTGACACAATAGAAGGGAAGAGAAAAAAGCCGGTAGTCACTTCTGTGGAGGCAACGAATGTTACAAAAGTAGCTGAGGCAGCACTTCTATCAAGCGAAACTGGTTCGCCAATTTATTTGGAATTAAAATAACATAATAAGATGTACCAGTCAATACATTAGGCATGAGACTATCAATGCTAGACATCCTGGCATGTCCTATTGATAAACACTATCCATTGGAATTGATTCAAATTGATGCCTCTGAAGATACGACTGTTAAAGAATTGGTCATAAAGGAAGGAGTACTTTTTTGTTCAGAGTGTTCGAGGTTTTATCCAATTATTGAAGAGATTCCAGTTATGCTACCAGATGATCTGCGTGACAAAGAAAAAGATATTCAATTTTTACAAAAATGGAAACAAGAAATCCCGGATAAGATAACAAAGAACGCAAAACCATGGCATTTATAGTGATTACAATTGCCAAGGAACGGTAAATTGAATTTGAATATAGATATAGTATGATACTCTCTATAAGAGAAGACAAAATATGGAAAAGCAAAGTGATAGTTTGATAAATTTTATTTCGGAATCTGCCAAGATAGGAAAGAACGTAAAGATATGGCATTTTAGCTACGTTGGTAACAATACGGAGATAGGCGACAATGTCTCTATTGGTTCACTTGTCCACATAGATTATGATGTAAAAATAGGAGAAAATACAAGAATTGAAGGATCTGTTTATATTCCTCCCTTAACAAAAATCGGAAAAAACGTATTCATTGGACCCTGCGCGGCCTTTACAAATGATCCTTATCCAATGAGTCCTAAAATGATAGGAGTTGTGGTGGAGAACGGAGTAATAATCGGAGGAAGAGCTGTATTTAGGGCTGGGGTCACTGTAGGTAAAAACAGCGTTGTCGCCATGGGAGCGGTTGTAACGAAAGATGTACCACCTGATGTAGTTGTAATGGGCCATCCGGCAACTACTAGATATACAAGGGCCGAATATGAAGCAAAAAAGAGGGATTGGAATTCCTCAAACTTTACTTTATAAAGGGAAAGATAATAGCAAAATCTGATAGCTTCATTCTATATTCATAACTTCTGCCCAACAATCGTTGCAGAAATCTTTATCTTTTAATATTTTTTGTTGAAGATTTACATTATTCTCATCATAAAGTTTCAGACACATAACACAAATAGACATCATACTAATATATGCAGTTTTGACTTATTAATATTATGTAAAAAATGTATGTTTTCTGTTTATTTTTTAATTTAATTATAATCTCTGATTCTAATTGGTTTCTTTGGTTTAATAATTTATATTCACAAAAATTGGTAGTCAAAATATGGTCCCTAATTTGCCACAATGGGGTATCGATCCTGTTCCTTCAAAACATAGAATTCTTGGGACCTTTGACTATTTTATTTTGTGGTCTAGTCTTGGAGTTGGATTGTTGGTTTTTTCTGCGGGATCACTATTATCGGACGCTCCTTTTTATCATGCACTACTTGCAATCATACTAGGTTCTATTGCCGGCTCTATACTCTTATCGCTGACAGGAAAAATAGGAAGTGATAATGCTGTGCCATCGTTTATTGGAATAAGACCGGCTTTTGGATTGTATGGTTCATATCTTGCCGCTATACTAAACATAATACAACTGATTGGATGGACTACGTTTGAGATTCTCATACTTTCAAAAGCTGCTCAACAACTGACAAACATACACGTTACCTTTGTATGGAATATTTTATTTGGAATTATTATTGCACTGTTTGGTATTTTTGGTCCTTTGTTTTTGGTAAAACAGTGGCTATCAAAGTTTGCAATATGGATAGTTTATGGTTCTTCAATAATAATCATAGTTACCCTATTATTTCAAAATCTTACAAGTGTCATAGCCGAAACAGGTAAAGACATGTCATTCTTTGTTGCGCTTGATATTGTAATTGCCATGCCAATTTCCTGGATGCCCCTTGTTTCGGATTACAACAGATTTGCAAAGACAAGTAGGGGAGCCTTTCTAGGAACTCTAATTGGATTTTCCTTAACAAATATCATTTTTTATCTTGGCGGATTATTGTTTGGACTAACTGATATCTCATCGATAATAGTTTCAATTCAGGCGATTTTATTTGGTTTTATTCTATTGGTCATGATTGTCGACGAGATTGATAATGCTTTTGCAGATATTTATTCTGCGGCAATTTCGTCACAAAGTATCTTTAGGAATCTAAATCAGCGGTATCTAATTATCGGATTTTCTATAGTGAGTACTATTTTTGCTACTCTCATCTCAATTGAAGGATATGAACAATTTTTATTGTTGATAGGAGCTCTCTTTATCCCTTTATTTGGTGTCTTATTGACAGACTATTTTGTTATTAAGCATGGTAAATATCAGAATGATATGATATATGGTAACAATCTTATTAAAGTCGGATATCCTGCTATCATTTCATGGGTTATTGGAGCATTATTATATTATCTACTTTCTCAGCTTTCGCCCATATATATATCGCAGCTACCCACCATAGGTTCTACTGTTCCCAGCTTAATTGCTTCCTCGTTACTATATCTATTAATTACAAAACTTGTTCTCAAATTTAAGGTCGCCAAAAATGCGATATAATATCCCCTAATCCTCTATTCTTACTTTTTTGATCCATATCAAACATTGGCACTTTCCTTAAATTTAACTTTTGAATAATATTACGTAATTGTGTCCCTGTGATATTCATAAGAATTTTTTTGTTGAAGGCTGTTATGAGTGTAAACTTGAATACGCCGAGCTAAAAGGTTTCAATCAACCCAATGACCAAGGGCTAGAGCAGAGAAAAACATCAAATAAACCAAGAACTAAAAGAGAATATAAAGAATTTTCTGAACAGAGAGCAAAAAAACTTTATGAAGAATTATTGATACAGTTTTTGAGAACAAAATCTATGGGTGAAAATGAAGCTGCAAGTAGGGCAAGGCAGATTATTAGAAAACAGTGTGCGATTAGAGGAATTGAGGTTTGGGATTGGCTGAAAGCAAGTGATTAGAACATCAAAAGAACTTACAACCAAAATAATAAAAATTGTCTAATTTCAATCCGGTTATACGAATTCTATAGAATACAATGTATGATTCATAGCAAATATTTTATTTGTTTACCCGCTAATTAACTTAATTTCAATGACCTTAGAAATGATAATTAATGAATTAACTGAAATAGCTCATAGAGCTGTCCTCTATGTATTGATAGGTTCATTTGGATTTTTGAGTATTATAATCATAAATGGAATTATCAAGTCTAGTCGTACAGGCAAAAGAAATATGAATAAATCATAAGAGTCATTATTGGATGATAATAGATTTAACCAGAGAAATAAGAAACGACACCAAAGTCTTTCCAGGTTCACCATTGCCCAAATTTATTACCTGGACTAAAATGGATGTGCATCAATATCATTCAGAAGTTGTCTTTATGAGTACTCATACAGGTACCCATATGGATGCTCCATCTCATTTTGTGAACGAAGTTTCATCGATCGACAAAATAACGGTAAGCAGATTCATTTCTAATGCTATCCTAATTAGGACAAAAAAAGGATTAGATCAACTAATAACAACAAGTGATATCGTGGCATCTAATGCAAGGATAGGTCAGGGTGATACCATAGTATTTTCAACTTCGTGGGAGAACGAAATAGATAAGGACCATTATTTTAATCACAGTCCTGGTCTTTCAGATGATGCCGCAAATTATTTGGTCGATAAGAAGGTAAATGCTGTGTGTATTGATTCTCCCAGTATTGATAGGGGAACGGATAATAATTTTCCAGTACATAAAATATTATTATCCAATCAGATATTGGTAGTGGAGAATCTATGTAATCTGGAAAAACTACAGGACCAATATTTTACATTAATAATGACACCTTTGAAGTTATCTGGAGCGTCTGGTTCCCCCATAAGAGCCATTGCTGTTGACAGGAAATTTTGGAAATAGATTAAATCTTACATTGGTAAAGCAACATATCAACCTAGAAGGATAGCAAAAGATTCCTTAATCTACATCGAGTTTTAATACTTCCTAGAACCAGTGTATTAGTATGCCAACAGCCTATGTCTTGATAAATTGTGATCTCGGCTCCGAAGAGGAAATATTACAGGAAATTAAGAAGCTCCCAGGAGTAAGTGAAGTAAGCGGTGTATACGGAGTATATGATATTATTGTAAAGATTTCTGCAGATACTATGGACAAATTAAGAGAAACCATAACATGGCATGTCAGAAGAATAGATAAAGTCAGGTCCACACTGACTATGATAGTAATAGAAGGTCAGACAGGAAAAGACAAGAAAAATCAACCTAATATGTTTTGAATATTTTTTATGTTTTGGACAAAGGTTGATACTTCATTTAGGTCATTAAAGAAATGTGGAGATGCTCGCACCGCCTTTTTCTTGCCCCCTCCCACAATATCTCTCTCTGCAACAATTATACCCTTTCCTTCGAGGCTAGTTACTATTGTGTTCGGATTGACTGAGTCTAGTGTAAAAGATACAATTGATGATCTTGTATTTTCATCTTCAGGTCCAAAAATAGAGATGCCTGGAATTCTTCTCAGCTCCTGAACAAGTTCGTTTGCTACTTTCATATTCATTTTTCTTATTGTATTAACGCCCAACCGTTGAATGTAATTTATTGAGGATGCAAGACCTGCAATGCCCGGATAGTTTCTGAATCCTGTTTGAAACTTTTGTGGAGAATCCGTATAAACGAGATCTTTTTCTTCAGTTATAATTGCGGATTCTCCTCCAATATACTTTGGAATTAACCAATGAGCCGATTCTTTTTTGCAATAAAAGATTCCGATGCCTGATGGACCGCATATCCACTTGAAACCAGGAAATGCTAGAAAGTCACAACCAATTCTTCTTACGTCTACATTAATAGTACCGACAGATTGGGCAGCATCTATGAAATACAGAATCTGATGTCTTTTTGCAATTTCACCAACTTCTTCAACAGGCATTATTGCTCCATTATTATATAGAACATGACTGAGTGTTATCAGCCTTGCATTTTTGTTCTTTGCAATCTTATCAATCTTGTCTAGATCAAAGAACCCCTTATCATTTATTTTAATTTCCTCAAGTTTCACACCATATTTTTTAGAGATATTCAGCCAAGGGAAGTAATTAGCATAGTGTTCATGAAGACCGCCCCGTGCAATAATCGCATCTGACTTTTTCCATTCGATACCAGATGCCACATAGTTTATCCCCTCAGTAGTACTTTGAGTGAAGATTATTTCTTCGGGCTTGCAGTTAATGAGTCGGCTCAACCTAATCCGAAGATCTTTCATTAGTGATGTAATGTATTCTTGCACGGAGGTCGAGTCAGGGCCTTCCTCTGAGCATCTTACTAGAAAATCAGTGATTGATTTTATTGTGGATAATGGCATCGGAGCAAATGAGCCACAATTCAAATAGATCTTTTTTTTTGTGACTGGAAAATCTTCACGAAGTATGTCTATATCATTTTCCTTGGTATCATGATAATCCATTATAACCCCTTTTAATAATTCATTATAATAAAAATCATGATTTCAGAAATGCTAGATAACGGAGGTTTCAATACATTGATCTTTGATGATACTTATGCCAAAATATGTCTAATTGCTTCAATTATATCAGAATTCCAATGTAAGGATGACAAGGACAATCCCCACAAGATATTCTATTTAGATTTTGATGCAGCATTTACCTCATATGCTAAAGCCGGATTAATTCCCACCATGAAAATACAAAAAATAAATGATCATTGTTATCAATCTGAATCTAATATCTTGAAAATTTTTCTACCATCTCAAGATATTTTTGGTATTATCACAACAGACATAATAAAATCAATGAGTGAATGTTCTCTAGTTATTTTTGATTCTATAAATTCATTTTATAATCTTTTTTACGACAAACTTGTATCGAGTCAAAATAATAGAATAAATATTGGAAGTCTAAATCAGCTACTTTACTTTCTTCTCATGATAATTTTAAAACATACATCAGAATATAATATCCCATTCTTGTTAACTAGTATGATTCGATATAGGGGAAAGGAACGAGTGACAAGTAATAGACTGCTTAGTATTAAAAGTTCATTTAATTTTTACGTTAAAATTAGAAATCTTAATGACCTTTCAATTACAGTTCTCAGGCATCCAAAACTCGATCATAAAAATTTTATTATGAAGGACAAAGTTTTGAAATGGACCTAGACGCCTGTCTTAATTTTTACTATAAAGAAAGCAACCATTAAAGCAATGGTGAGAACAATAAATCCTGACCCTAGATATGCCCATTGACTCTTTGGCGTTGCAGCTTTACCTGAATTATATAGCAAATAGGCGCCGAACATCCCCATAAATAGTATCACTACAATTACAATGGTTTCTCCGACAGTTTGTATTGATCTTGATTCGATAATAAATTGTCTTGATCGTGCACCCTCTATAATAGAATTTACAAGTCCCGAAGCGAATGCAAAAAATGCAACCAGGTAAACTACCGTTGCAAGAGTGATATATTTTGAAGTACTAGTGAGCATCGAGTTACTAGTATTATGAATAATAATTAAGTTTATCGACCATGCAATTAAACTGTAATTGTATTTATTGCATAACGAAGGATTCGTTGAAAGTTATTAAGTGGGAGTCCATTCATATGCAGTTGCAGAGAATTCTTCTGTGTACACCGAACCAGCTAGTTCTACTACGATGATTAGATTGTTCATCCAAGTTAATTTTTGTGAGTTCGTAAATCCTGTTACGAGATTTAGCCCTCTGATTTTACCATCTTCAGTAACTTTGCTTTTCTCATGCGCCCACCACATAAATTCCTCCGCATTTTGCGTCGTTAAATTACCATGCCAAACCGCATCGATTATTCCATGTGGATATTTAGTCATTGTACCAGAAGCAAGATTTTTGCCACTTGGAAATCTTTCTATACCTTTGATGTCTGACATAAAGCTGACTTCTGTTGTTACTCCTTCAAGTGGATGCACTTTTGTCACTTTGAAACTCGCTATTTTACCAACTTCTTCAAAGAGTTTTTGTCCTAGAGCCATAGGTGATATCTTTGAATCCCTTATATTTGAGATAATACGTTATATCATCAGTAAAAATCTCATATAATTCATTTTACTTCCTCTATCTGTTGTTTTTCATTGACATAGAATCCAAACACCAGTGCAGGGAAATTCCATGATGTAACTTCGTGCACTGCACTTCGTACGTGTGCGTAGTGATGTTCTCTATTTCCAGGATTACCCGCGCAATCGAAATGTCCTACAACTGCTATAATACGCGAACGGTGTTTCTCGATTGATATGGATACTGCGTTACGTAGCAACGCGATCTCGTCCGAGTTTTCCGATCTAGAAATAATCCCGTCTACTCCTGGGAATGTCACCATGTCAACTCCATCGATTTCGTACTTCTCCTTCATGAAGTCTATTACAGGTTCCTGAGTTCTTCCGTCGATACAATTTATTGCAGTTCCAAATCTGAATTGATTCAATTCTAATTAACACTCATAATTTCTGTGGGGTAGTTAATATTTTTCCAAATAGTTGCGAGTTTGCCATCTTGATGTGCCCTTCAACCATGTTGCTAAACGGGAGGATGGTATCAACAACGGGCTTTATCTTTCCCTTGCTCACCCATCTTATTACTTCTTCTAATCCTGCTTTGGTTCCCTGTGTTGCTCCCAGAAGATTTGTTCCTTTGAAGAAGAGGTACCTTAAATCTATGGTAGAATCGTATCCTGTAGTGGCACCCGTAGATACAAGCGTGCCTCCCATCTTCAACAGGCTAATTGCCTGTGGAAAAACACTTTTGCCAATATGCTCATAAATAACATCTACACCTTGTTTGCCGACTATTTCACGAACCTTCTTGTACCAGTCAGATTCGCGGTGGTTGACTACAAAATCAGCGCCCAGCTGCAAGCACTTGCTCATCTTGTCATCATTTCCCGCGGTAGCTATAACATCACAGTTGAATAATTTGGCGATTTGTATGCCGGCTATTCCCATACCGCTTCCTCCGCCCATTATTAAGACCGTCTGACCAGGCCGTATACTTGCTCGGGTAACTAGCATATGCCAGGAAGTCATACCTACCATCGAAATTGCAGCGGCTTCGTTGAATGAAACATTATCAGGAATCCTAACTACGTTTACTTCAGGCATAGGTGTGTACTGGGCAAATGCGCCCCAAAATGGGCCTGTCTGGAAACCCCATACCTGCCTGCTCTTGCAATCATATTCCCTACCACCTGTGCATTCTCGACATACCCTGCATGTCAGGTTTGGGTGAACAACTACCCTATCTCCAACATTGATGTTTGCCGTCACATTATCTCCAAATTCTACAACTTCTCCTGCTGCGTCGCTTCCCGATATATGAGGCATTGGAATCTTGATTGGTTCGCCCCCCAGATACCCCAAAGGTCATTATAGTTGTAAGATGCTGCTTCGACTTTTATCAGAACGCTATTTGATTTTGGCTTTGGTATGTCGATATCCTCGATTCTTACTACCTGTCTAGGGTCTTTGCTGTGCTCTCTGTATACGGCCGCTTTCAATTAGATTTGCCGGAATTTTTTAGCCGGGGTGGCAATTTAATCATAATGTTGAAGTCAATCAGAAGAGTATTGATGTAAAAACTCGAGATATACTGGGATTGAAATTTGCCCATTTGCTGGCTTACCATGTTGTCTAATCTTACTGAAGCCATTCAAAAAGAAAATGACTTAAACGCATTTTAACACATAGAATTTAGCATAAAATCAAAGCTATCAAAGTATGATTAATAGCTGGAACAAAATTTTGCATTGGTCTGTATTGATAATAGTAACGCAATAAAATTATCGGGCTAACAAGTCTTTTTATTCAATACTGTTCGATAAAGCTCATTCAAGACCCCAACTAATCTTCTTATACGGTTCTACTTGTACAAACGGTGCTTCACTTTCTTTCCAAGGATCAGCTCTGACCCACTCAAATTTTCGATCGAAAATCTCGTATAATTTCTGAAACCTTACACCTTGTTCAATAAAGTCTACTTTTCCGTGAATTATGATTGCGCTATTTTTTAGAGAAGAATAAGTGTCCACCACAAGGGCTACATTGGGATTTTGTTTGAGGTTCTTGTATTTTTTTGTGTCATAATCAGTAGCAAAAAAGAACATATCTTTTTGGAAGATATATGAAACAGGTGTTATGTGTGGTGTACAATCGGATGAAACGGTGGCTATCCTGCAGTCCTCATTGTTCAAAAGGAATTCCATCTCCTTAACTGTGAATTTTATTTTTTTTGAATTCCTTCGACTTTTAGGTTTCATTTTGTCCAGGATTAATTTCTATGGCTGAATTGTTATTAAAGAGTTAAAAAGTTGTCAAGCTTGATACTGACTATGCCTGTAGAAAGGAACTTTTTTTCACATGATACATTTTGTATACTTGCCTCAAGGTATTACCGTTGACGATGTAGGTTTATTAGAATAAACATGAAAAACAACTTGGACTTCTCGGATGTGATGAACAAGAACAGCCAATAATCCCAGCTGGTGATTATGCATATTATAAATGTCTAACAAAATATATATACTTTTTAGATATTCTATATTTTTCTTGGGGATTGCTTCCTTTTCTAAATAAATTGTATCATTTAATTCGAAAGTTAATCGATATAAGCAACTTAGATTTGAAGAGAACCGAGCATACCATAACATAACTCAATAAATTATACCAATATTTTTCTTGAAGGAATATTAATTATCTTGCAAAAATATTGTCTTGGTTACTTTATATATTATAAATTTGCCTACGTACTTATCCTCTTTTATACTGACTATGGCCTTGGTGGTACCGACCTCTACTCACTCCTCGGCTATACCCAATTCTTCTTCTGCTTTGACTATTATAATTGAATGATCTTTGTCTATTCACTCTATTCCTGTTCACAGACAATGTAGGAACTTCTAGTCCTATCTCATCATTAAGCCTCTTGACTGTAAGTTCAGTTCGCTTCATAATCCTTGCAAAATCATCATACCTGCTGCTTGAAACTAATGAAATTGCCTTACCACTTGCGCCTGCCCGTGCAGTTCTCCCAATTCTATGGAAATAGATCACTGGATCTTCAGGAATATCATAATTGATAATATTTCCAACCGTCGGAACATCAATACCCCTCGCGGCAATATCCGTTGCTACAAGGATATCTTCGCTTCCGTTCTTAAACCTGTTCATTGAGTAGTCTCTCTGTCTTTGAGACAAGTCTCCATGAATAGTAATAACTTTGAAACCTTCTCTATTCAAATCATCAGCTATTCTCTGAGTTCGTTGTTTTGTAGCAACAAAAACAATAGTTTGTTGCCCTTTCTCTCTATTCCTAATAAAATTACAGAGATGTTTGAATTTTTCTCGTTCTTCTACAATTAGATAAGATTGATCGATAGTTTCTAAACTAATTTCATCTTCATTGAGTCTGATTTGTTCTGGTTCTTTCATGTATTCCCTAGATAATCTTAGAATTTCAATCGGCATCGTTGCTGAAAACAGGCATGTTTGCCTTCTCTCATTAACATAAAAAAGGATGAATTTTATATCATCTACAAATCCCATGTCAAGCATTCGGTCGGCTTCATCTAACACTACAAACTTTACATCTTCTAATTGAATCGTTCCTTGTTTCAAATGATCTATTAATCTGCCAGGTGTTGCCACGATAATTTGCACTCCCCTTCTTAGCTGGTCTTTTTGTATGTTGATACTCTGTCCACCGTAAACGGCTAAACTCTTGATTCCCATATATTTTGAAAATTTTCTAATTTCAGTAGTAACTTGCATGGCCAATTCTCTTGTAGGTACGAGTACTAATGCTTGGATTGGTCCTCGTGATTTTAAACTACTTATTAATGGAAGAGAAAAAGCAGCTGTCTTCCCGGTACCTGTATGCGCCTGTCCTATGACATCTTTCCCTTTCAAAATAAGTGGAATACAATGTTCTTGAATAGGAAAAGGATTTTCCATTCCTATTTCCTTGACAGCCTTAACTATAGACATATTTAGACCTAATTCTTCAAATGAAACCATTTCTAATTCACTTTTTGTTTTATATTTGACAAAAGTCACGGAAGATCTGGAAAGATTTTTGTGTTAACTTAACTTATCTGCCGCAGCTTTAGTTAACTTACGTTGCTTTCATCGGAGATATAAGTGTGATGATGTAAAGTTTGATCAATTGGTATTGAAATTAATTGTCAATTCAAATTTGTATATCTACAAACAAGAGATCTGTCTAATCCAAACTTTATAATTTAAATTCTACACAGATGAATATAAAAAATATGATGGAGGGTCAGGATCAAAATCAAGATCTGCGGGAGAAAAAATTACGCGGTTCTGGAGGCTATGTTATCGCACACATAACAGATGACGAGCAAAAAAAAGGAAATTTAGGCGGACCAGAATTATTTCTGGCTGGAATAGGGCGGCTTCCTACTGACAGACTTGTAAAGTATCATTGTAACAAATGTGATAAAGATTATCAAGGATCACCGAATATTAATTTTGAAAATCCTAATGAAGATCTAGGGGAGGGTGTGACACTATATGAAAAGGGTGAATACAAGTGTAAGACCTGTAAGAGTATCATTGCACAGTATAGAAAATTTGATGCTCTCGAAGAATCACAACAGGAACAAGAATCAATATCAGCGCAATCGAAGTTACCAAATATGACTGATGTATCGGAGACTAAAGATACTGTTGAAAGTCTCGAGTCAGATACAAGCAAAACTAGTCCAGCACCGACTCCTACTACCCAAAGTGAATTTATCTCGATTCAATCCCTCATTGGTATGCCTGCATATGATTGGGACGCTATGTTGATAGGTAAAGTACAGGAAATTGGTCTCAAAAGGACTTCAAGAGGAAAAATGGAAATAAATCTAAAGATTCCTAAAAAGGCCAACAATCAAAACGTTGAAGTTGCATGGAAAAGCATTTCAAAAATTGGCGATATTATTTTACTAGAGAATTCAGAGTCTTCAGAATCCATTCAATTAGGTAAATGCTTGAATTGTAATTATCAAAATGAAACCGATGCACTGTTTTGTTCTGAATGCGGTAAAAAAATTACGAATGAATGATTTGGGTTGGGAGAGCTGTTAGGAATTACAAAATAGTTAACTGAAATATTTATTCAAGTCCTATTCTAACATCGACAGCGCATGCTCCTTTTCCCTCTTCCAGTACCAGTAATGGATTCATATCAAATTCAATAATCTCAGGGAAATCTGTAACCAGTTGAGATAATCGTAATAGGCATTCATTTAATGCCTTTATATCTGAGGGTGGCTGTCCTCTTATACCTTTCAATATCTTGTATGTTTTGATTGATTCAACCATTTTTATTGCTTCTTGTTCGTCAATTGGTGCTAGTCTGAACACCACGTCCTTTAATGCTTCAACGTAGATTCCACCAAGACCAAACATGATTAAAGGACCAAATAGCTTGTCGTGTTTTGCGCCCAAAATTGTTTCTCTTGCAGATTCAATCATCTGTTGAACGAGAACTCCCTTAATGTTGGCATCCTTCTTGTAGTTCTTTGCATTAGTAATAATTTCGTTGTATGAAGACGAAACTTGTTGCTTATTTTTGACTCCTACCTTTACTCCTCCAGCATCCGATTTGTGGATTATATCTTGTGATGCAATTTTCATAACCACAGGATATCCAATTTCCTCGGCCCTCTTTACACATTCTTCCTCACTTGTGCAGAGATAGCTTTTCGGTCTTGGAAATCCATATGCGTTAAGTACATCGTAACCCTCTTCTTCCAAAAGATGTTTTCTCCCTTCCTTCCTTACGCTATCGAAAATTTGCTTGACTTTTTCCTTGTCAACATCAAATTTTCTTATTTCAGATTCTTTTCCTGTACTCCAATTAGAAAATTCGTACATTGCTTTTAATGTTCTAATTGCTGGTTCAGCATATGGAAAATACGGTATACCTCCGTCAGAAAGGATTTGTTTGTTTTCTGTTCCTTCTGCAAGACCCATAAGTGCTGCAAGAGAGGTTTTTCCAGAATTGGCTGTGGTCTTGACAATAGTTCTAGCAAGATCATTATAATCAAGTGTAGCGGAGGGAGTACACATGGTAACAATAGAGCCTACATTTGGATTTGAGACCACTTCGTTCAGGACCTTTTCAAATCTATTGAAATCCGCATCTCCCACAATATCAACTGGGTTTCTTGCAGACCCGTGGGCCGGTATCACCTTTGATATTTCCTCTTTTGAACTGCTTATGTCAGCTAGCTTCATTCCATATTTTGAGCATGCATCTGTGGATATTATGGCAGGTCCGCCTGCGTTAGATACAATCACGGTTCCTTCATCGCTTTTGGGAACTGGCTGTTTTGAAAATGCAGTTGCTAAATCAAAGAGTTCCTGCATAGTGTCAACTCTAATTACACCACTCTGCAAAAAAAGCGCATCATAAACCTCGTCGGCACCCATTAACGCACCTGTATGAGACATTGCCGCCTTTGCCCCTTCTGGCGTTCTGCCAGACTTTATCACAACTATTGGTTTCTTGAATTGCTTCGTGGTTTTCCTGCCAATGTCCATAAACCTTCTACCATCATGGATGTCTTCAAGGTACATTATGATAACAGAGGTTTCTGGATCATGGCATAATAACTCCAATACGTCATTTTCATCAACGTCTATTTTGTTTCCCATACTAATTACCTTCGAGAAACCTATTCCTTGTGCCATAGCATCCTCTACAGTAGCAGCACAAATAGCTCCACTTTGTGACACTAGAGCAATATTTCCATGTTTTGGCGTAATCTTCAGAAATGTGGAATTCATCATGTTCTGTTTAGATAGGCTCATTATACCCAGACAATTTGGGCCGATGACCCTGGTACCATATTTTTTACATATTGCAGCCACTTCTCTTTCAAGAATAGCTCCCTGTTCATCAACTTCTTTGAAGCCGGCTGAAACGATAATGGAACCCTGAATCTTCTTCTTTCCGACTTCTTCCATTACCTTTGGAACTATCTTGTTTGGGGTTGCCACCACTGCAAGATCTACGTCCTCTGGTATGTCAAGAACACTCTTGTATGCCTTAATTCCAGATACATATTCGTTAGTGGGGCTGACGGGGTAAATTTTACCTTTATAGCCATTTTTGATATTAGTAAAAATTGCCCTTCCTATTCCTGGTTTTTCGGAGGCTCCTATAATCGCAATTGATTTCGGTGAAAGAAATACGCTATTTTTGTATGTTTCACTTTGCGAATTCATACAAAAATAATTTTGTCTACATAGTTATAAATGCAGTGATATTACACGCCGTGAAAGTATTCACGTCGTCGGATATTCATCAAGTGCAGATCTTATAAATGAGGTAAAAATCAAAATCAAGACAGGACTTTGTATTTTGTTTGTCTTTGTTATCTCTTTTCCATATATTAGTAAGACAGAAGTTACTACTTAAGATACACTGATAAAGCAGGAATTGATTATTGGCTATCCACTATTTGTATTTTCCCTATAGCGAGTAATTTCTTATCAGCAATTCTTTATGCCCCATCCTTCGAGACCCAATTGCATTAATGGATCTATTCGCACTGGCTATTTCAGTAAAATGAGAATAGTCAGAATAAAGCCTTCTTATTTCCTCAGTATTTGAGTTACTAAGTAAGAGTTTACATCCTCTTCTTGTCAGCTCTTTGAACACTACTGCAAGGTCCTTCTGATCTTCAAGAGTAAAACCATTATTGGTATAACTGGTAAAATTCGCAGTATTGCTGATAGGATGAAACGGTGGATCAAGATATACAAAATCATCCTTGTCAGCTTTTTCCGCTAATACTTTCTTGTAATCGACGATTCTCAATGAGGATCCAGAGTGTCTTAGTACCATACTCGCATTCCTTAAGTTATTGGAATCGCAGATGAGTGGGTTTTTGTATCTTCCAATTGGAACGTTAAACAACCCGTTCTTATTTACACGATATAGTCCATTGTAACATGTTTTATTTAGTGTTATGAAGCGTGCAGCTTTCTCTATATTATTAAATACATTCTTTGAATCTCGCAACTCATAATAGTACTTTTTTGGAGACTTGTTGTATTCAGTTTGGTGATAATCTAAAGCCACAATAAGCTCTTCAACATTATTTCTTATGATTTTATAGACATTAATTAAGTCTGCGTTTATGTCAGAAAGAATTGCGTTCCTATTATAGGGAGCGATATGAAAGAATACCGCCCCTCCTCCGAGGAATGGTTCAAAATATCTGAAAAACTTTTGTGGGATATGACGCATTATTTGAGGTAATAATTGACTCTTGCCACCGGCCCATTTTACAAAAGGATGACAACTCGGTATTTTACAAAGTTCGTAATTCTTCCTTCTTTCAGATGTCATAATCTGACTGTGCATCGATCACTAACTGCCTATTGCTTTACATATAAGTATTATAAAATATCAAAATTCTGTTACTTCAATGGTTTTATTGATTTGTTAGGGTTCTTACTTGTTTTGTTTATCCTGGTTCGATTACTCGTTTTGGTCATTTGTATATCACATTTTATACATACTTTTCCAAGTCTTGTATTCATCATAGTTTCAGTGGGAGTAAGTTGATGACATAGTGTGCAAGCTGTTACCGATCTATACAAATTCAATTCGTTATAATTTCTAATATTACTTCATTGTATTTATTTGTAAAAAAATTCTTCTCTTTGATTTTTACACAACGTTTAGGGATTCTATAGATAAAAAAAATAAGAAAACATGCATTACCGGTAACAACACTGACTTATTCCGAGCTCTAATATTTCCATTCGCTTAATATTTTGTTCCACCAAGATCGATAGGGTTTGGCATCTTTGCCGATTTCATCTTTTATTCTAAATTCAATTGAATAAAACATATTTTCCATAGCGTCAACTCCTCCATCAGAATAGAGCTCTTTACCAATTGTAAATACTCTTCTTTTTTTTTCTTCAAAATCTGTAGCATCAGAATTTTGTATACAATATGTAAGAATGTCGTAGAGCTCTTCTTCTAAATATGCATCCAAATTTTTTATTCACTTTTCATACAGATTATCACCTGGTTGATATAAATTCTACGAATTCATACTTTACCTTACTTTAGAGTCTGAACCAAATCTGTATTTTCTGGTCAACGACGTCTCAATAACATGGTCAAGGTTTTATGATAGTTTTGCGTAGTATTAACTATAGACACAATTTGATGAGCCCTTGAATGATCCACAATTTCTATATTTGACAACGATCGGTTGGAAAACTGGTAAAGAACACACAATAGAAATATGGTACGTAAAGAATAACGGAAAATATTACGTAATGTCAGAACTAGGTAGAACGGCACACTGGGTTAGAAATATTGGTCATGATCCTAAAATTTCATTCAGAATTAACAGACTGACATTTAATGGTCATGCAAGATTACTTGAACCCTTGAAGAAAACTCAGTTAGCTGCACAGGTCTCAGAGTTGATGAAAGTAAAATACGATTGGGACCAAGGACTGATTGTGGAACTTGATCCATTAAATTCTAGCAAAAGAGCTACTTCAAAGTACTAAATATCATGTCAATAAAGCTATTACTATCTGATTGGAAATTCGAAATACATGTGATATGTAAAGTTTGAGAAATGAACTCTACGTTACTTCTTCTATTATCCATTCCTTGAATTTTCTAATTGCAAATTCTTCGGATTGTTTTATGAATTTCGGATCTTTTAAGTCCCATTGATGTTGTGGAACAGAATCAAAAAATTCTTGCATAAACAAAGTAAATCTAAAGCGAAGGTTTCTTGAATTTTCATTTAGATTATAGCGATTTAGAATGGTTGCTATTTTCCCAAATGAAATGTCATAATCTCTTTTAAATGGGGTTATTTTTAGAGTATCAAATAGAATTGAATCTATTGTGTCCAAGTCATTTTTAATCGTAATCAATGTATGGTTAAGTAACTCGTATCATCTTATGATTTATCCTGAACTATTTCAAACGAACTTTTTACCCAACAGGCGGATAATAATGCGTACTAAAATTATTTGCACTGTTACGACCAAAACCGTGCTCAAAATCTAGTTTATGTGATAACACCCAAAAATGTCCTCGTGAACCTTTTCTTGGCTATCTCAAATGCTCTTTCTCCTTTAGGAGAAAGAGCATACGTTATAATCTTGCCTTCTTTCTCCTCCTCCAGAAATCCTAGATCTTTGAGACTTCTGAGAGCTGGATAAATTGTTCCTGGGCTAGGTTTTTCTCCCCTTCTCTTTCCCAGTTCGTTAGCTATTTCTTGACCGTGCATTGGCTTTTTTGAGAGCAAAAAGAGGATTAGAAATCCCAATAATCCCCTCATATCGCAACAATCACTATCAATACTTCGCAATGTATGTAATATTGGATGTCCGATATATATAAATACATGGTTTTGCTATATATCGTATGACCGATAATGGAAAATATGGAGGTGATTGAATGGGATTCGGATGCTGTGGGATAGGAGTAGATCAAGTTAGAAACTTTCTAACTAGGGAAGAGAGGATTGCTTTGCTAAAAGAATACAGTGATGGTCTTGAGAAGGAAGTTCAAGGAATTAGGGAAAGGATAAAGGAATTGGAAGAAAAGTAATTCTTTCTTCTTCCTCTTCATTTCTTAATTCTTATTTGCCGCTTAGTTTTCTAAAGATTAGTACATCATTTTTCCAATTATTTGTTGCTAACTAGATTGTCGGAATGGTCTAGCAACTACGATAATAATTTCGCAATTTTCAAAATTTAATCATAGCACCAATAGGATGATTAATACTGGGATCGATCTTATCAGCTACAAATAATAGTAGTGTTATAGCTTTTCAAGTCTACTTACTACTATTACCGCTTATTCCTTCTTTTATCTCCGCAGTTATGTTACCAATTACGCCTGCAGCTCCCTCACCAATTTTTTTAGCAGTTTCACCAGTTTTGTTGAGAATTTCTCCTCCAACTTCAGAAGCGTTTTTTCCCATTTCTTGCAATGATGCACCTGTTTTGTTTAACGTAGAAGATGCATTTTGTCCGAGTTCGGAAGCAGTTTGGTTGGCTGAGGCTGTCACGTTACCCGCAAGATTTGAGGCATTTGTGGTCGCGTTTTGAGCACTCAAGTTGTTTGTTGAGGTATACAAAACAAACATCAAAGTCATAGCCCCAATGATAATTAATTCTTTATTCATAAGCTTTAGATGCTCAAATTCTTACTTAAGGATTATAGATTCATCTTTCATACTAGTGATTCACAAAGCGTTTTTAGATTGTTGCCAGATTTTTTCCTTAAAACATCTCGGTATCATACTCTTCAGAGTTCTTTAGATGTATGTTGACAAATGCAACAAATAGTACAGAATTACGTAACTTAACAGAAAACAAGACAAAATCATACTCTTATCCAGGGAAATAGCTTGATAGCATAATTGTAAATATCACTAAATTATTTGCATACATGGTAGTAAGTTGATGTAGGTAAAACTAGGATCAATATTGTTGCTCCAATCATAACTAATTCTTTATACATGTGCCTCAAATGCTCGAATTTTTACTTAAATTTAGTGAGTCTGTTTTATTGGACTGGGCGAACTCGCTTCTAGAGAGATTTCAGATACTTCCTCTGGGCAGTACTTGATCTAGCGATTATTTAATGGTCAATAACGCCTGGACAAACTCTATCTTTAGCATCAAAGGGTCGTGTGATGGTTTGTTCGAGGTTATTGTCAAATTGCTTTTCCGTTTATTATTTGGAATAAAACCGTAATAGAAGCGCGGGGAGTGGGATTCGAACCCACGAGTTCTTGCGAACATGGGATTAGCAATCCCACGCCCTACCAGGCTAGGCGACCCCCGCTTTAGTGATGATTTAGATTTTTTGCTATTATATTAATTATGTAGATGATTCCACATATTCAAATGATTTCAAGCTGGCATAGCAAATTTTTCATTCTTCTGCTAAAAAGATTATAAAATAGTCATCACGTGTTATTATATTATCTTTGAATCTGAGGGAATCCAATGAAATTTTTAGGCGAGCAATAATAAAGACTTATTTTGAAGTACAATTGTTAAAAATAGATTATCATAAATCTAATGTTAGACACCCTCTCATAAAAGACGAAGGATTCACTGTAGAGGACAGACTACATCTTTATTTTGATATTATGACTGGTAATGATTATCCTGATGGAGACGAATGGTTTGGCGTGGAATATCTTTTCCCCTACAATATCAAGTTGCCAGATAATCTTATTGGTCCTGATTATTTTACGACTATATATGTTGCAGATGCAAAGCATTTTTGGAAACACAAAGAGTTAATTCGATTCAAATATGGAAAATCAAAGAAGCTTCTTGAATCTCTAGATTTTATCAATAAGAAATATAGGGAATTAAGTAGAAGCTTGTATGATTCATCAATTATTGATCAAATAACAAAATAATTCAGATAAATTTACAAATTTTCAAGCACCAAAAAATATCAAAGTTGTTTTGATATTCTAATCCGTACTATACCATTGAGATATTCTATTTTATCAATTTTGATATTTCCATCTTGGATATCAGATATTCTAACGTTTATGTCATATTTTCTCGGACCGCTGGCAAATATTCTTACACTCTGATCGTTCGGGTCATAGTTTGCCTGTATATCTGATTGGGAAGCCAGTCCTGGCATTTCGGCAATAATTTCATAAAAATTAGATCCCTTGATGACCTCTGGTTGAGTATGTATACTCATGTCTGGGATATTAGTAATTTTTTGTCGATCCTTTGCTGGGTATCGCATTTGCGGTGTTACCATTCCATATCTATTAACCACGTTCTTCAATAAGTATCCTGTTAGCAATCCAGCTAGAAAGCCTCCGATATGTGCAACATAAGCTACACCACCAGATTGGTTCAATAGGCTAAAGATAACCTGCATTATAAACCAAAAAGGAATGTATGCTATGGCCGGTATTCTTACTGTTGTAATAAAAAATGCAGCAATTACCGTAAATATCTTTGCTCTTGGAAATAGCACTAGATATGCTCCCAGCACTCCTGAAACTGCTCCGGAAGCACCAATAGCAGGAATTCCTCCTTCGCCTGTAGACATTGTGTAGAAACTGTGGGCGAATGCTGCTGCTAGGCCCCAACCAATGTACATGAGGACAAATTTTATTCGACCAAATTTGTCTTCTAAATTGTCTCCAAACACAAACAGAAATAACATGTTACCTATAAGGTGAGCTACACCAGCATGAAGGAACATTGCACTGACAGCCGAAAATATATCACCTTGAAATATTTTATATGGAATAGCACCATAGTTTTGCAATAAAGTATTTGTTGCCGCTTCATCAGAAAAATTTGCTGTAGCAATCACTTCTACTAAAAAAACTATAGCATTTATGGCAATTAGCAGATAAGTTACGTACGGTCTACCGTGAATTCTCTGGGTGTCATCATGAAGTGGAAACATGTTTATCGTCTATATTTACTCTAATTGCCAAAAAGATTGAACTTTGGCATATCTCCGCCTTTTTCACTGTGGGCTTTTCTAGTGTGTCTTTTTAATCGTTCTTTGTCTTGAAATTTCATATCACAATATTTGCAGGCTATCAGCTTAGGTTCTTCGTCTGTTTTGTCATGATTGAACCATTTCATGAATAATTTACAGGATAATCCACTTCATTAAAGTTGTGCTGTAGTTTGTCTATTTAGTTGAGGTTATAGTTACTCATTGTGTTTAAAATGTGAGAATCAAGCTAACTGCCTGGGTATAAGTAGGATAGGTTTTTAACACCCTTTGAAAAATTTAATTTAACGATTTAATGTCAGAAGTTGAAGAAGTAATTCAGTATAAATGGGGTGTAGCCCATATATTTAGCAGTTATAATAACACTCTTGTTCATATCACGGATATTAGCGGGGCTGAAACGATTGCCTTTAGTTCTGGCGGAAGACATGTGACTGCTGACAGATATGAATCATCTCCATATGCTGCAATGAAATCTGCAGTAGCCGCAGCGGATATTGCAAAAACCAAAGGTATCAATGCTTTGCATATAAGAGTAAGAGCCGTTGGAGGTGTAGGACCACGAATTCCAGGACCTGGTGCTCAGGCCGCAATCCGGGCGCTTGCCAGAGCTGGATTTAGGATAGGTAGGATTGATGATGTAACTCCAATTCCTCATGATACAACGAGAAAACCTGGTGGCCGTAGGGGAAGAAGAGTATAAATCATTGAGTTTATATTCGCACAATATTATTTTGCAAAATGAATAAATCCTTTATCTTTAACTAGCTTGTGAATTCCTTCTTTTTCATAGAAAACATTCCCTCTACCCGTTAATACCTCACCAATATGAAATATATGGATTCTGTGCTTTTTAGCCTCCTTGAGCATTTTCTTGAAATTTGATCTTGGGGTTGTAGCAACGGTTTCATATTCTTCTCCACCAAAAAAAAGCAAATCCTCGGTACTGATCGAATTCAAACTGGCGAAATCACACAATTCCTTTGGTTTAGGGATTTTATTAATAATTAAATCAACCTTGTTACTTTCTCTAGCCAGTTCGTATAGTGAGGAAGATAGCCCATCACTAGAGTCAATTGAAGATGAAAAGTATTTTGCAAGTCGGAATCCAAATTCAACCTTCGGCTTTGGGAACGTTACGGACGACACAGATTTTGCTTTAAATTTTTTTTCTGCTTGCAGGTGAGATTGGATTATTCTCAATCCTGATGAAGTATATCCAAATTTTCCAGACGTTACTATTAAATCACCAGCTTTTGCACCCTTTCTACTTGGAATTTTATTACGTGACAGTGAGGTAATTCCCACCATACTACAATCAATAGTTAGCTCTTTCGATTCATTGGTATCTCCTCCCAATATTGGTACTTTGTACTCCTTTGATGCTAGCGAAAATCCAACTGCCAGATCTATTATGTCTTTTTTTGAATATTTTCTTGGTATTCCAATAGAAATAAGACATGCGTAGGGGCGTATACCTTTGGAAGCAAAATCACTTACACACGCCAATATGCTCTTCCTTGCTATTTGCCATGGTTTCATAATTTCTGGGGCATCCGTGCTTTCAACTAACATGTCACTCTTTAATACAATGTTCATTCTGTTTGTTTTGATAGCTTGCTTTATCACGCTATTATTGAGCGGAGAAATTACCAAGTCATCTTCCTTTACCTTATCAAGTAAGGGATTATTGAAATATGAAATAAAGAGATCTATAATTTCTCTTTCATTTAATCTCTTCATAAATAGATAATACCTTTTGTTTAACTTTGTTGAATAGAGGTAGTACATTCTCCGGAGTTGATTCTACTGAAATTCTGACAGCATGTTCTGTATTAGAGGATCTAATTAGAATCCAAGAATTATCATCAATCATAATTTTCGTACCGTCCATCTTTACTATTTCATAGGATTTTTCCAGAAATTTGTCTCCGAATTTTTCTATTACTTGTTTCTGAAAATTCGATTCCATAGGAATTTTTGATCTAATAGTTGAGTATTTTGATGCTATTTCCATACAATAGTTGTATAAATCATCACTTAATGAGGAGATAATTGCGCTGGCCAATATGCCATCTCTACACTTGTCAAATTTTGGCATAATAAACCCGGCACTGCTTCCCTCACCACCTGCGTCTGCATTTAACCGAAGTATTTCTTTTACTACATTTGCTTCTCCAACTTTAGAATGATTTAAAGATCCACCATATTCAGTTATAATGCGTTTAATACTATTGCTGGTGTCTAAACTGGTGACAAATCTTTTTGCGCCATGGTCTAACACACTCGCAATGCAAAATAAAAGTGTAAGATCTGATGAAAGCTTGTTACCATTTTTATCTACTACTACAAGTCTGTCCGCATCCATATCAAACGCAAATCCCAAATCTAGCTTCTTAGACAATACAAGTTTTCTCAGTTCAAGCAAGTCATCTGTAGTAGGATCGGGAGATCTTGATGAGATACCTGCGATGTCATTAATTGTGTAGAACTTTTGATTTAATGAATTATATAGTTTTGGAATATATGGAGATAATGCTCCTCCTCCAGGATCCAAGCCGATAGTATTTCCTTTTTTTCCATTGTCTTCAAGATATCCGCTCTTTCTCAATAATTCAAGAATATCGGATATATAGTTTGATTTTAACGCATATATTTCTCCAAATTGCGTGCTTGGTAGGATATTTTCTTGTTGAATTAACTCAAGTTCTTCTTCAAAAATTCCCCTTCCATTAATTATAAATTTTAGACCGTTCCACTCAAAAGGATTATGAGATGCTGTTACTATTATACCGTTGTCATACTTTATTGATTCATGAAATATGAATGGTGTTGGAGCGATACCCAGATCCAACACATTTATTCCTTGTTCCATAATCGCTGCTGATACTGTTTGAAGAATTAAATAACTTGAAGGCCTTGTATCTCTTGCAATCAGACATTTGGTTTCTGATTTAGTAGAATTATGAATTAGATATGACGCAAATAATCTTGAAAAATTCAAAATGGCATGTAGATCCAAATCTTGACCAAAGATACCACGAATACCAGAGATCGAAATTTTCACTTTTAAAAACTTGAATTTTCAACTATTTAATCTTGCTTTATAATGATATGAAATTCAGTGGGATGTACAATATACCATACCAAATTAGAAAATAGTTAAATTGGCTATCTTATTGAAAATGTAACCATGACAGGCCTCTATAGCTCAGTTGGTAGAGCGAAGGTTTCGTAAACCTTAGGCCGTGGGTTCGAGTCCCACTAGAGGCTCACTAATAATATACCAAAATTTTTAAAACTTCAGTGATATTTCCTATGTAGATGATTCTTGAGGATAGTGGTCGATAAAAGAGAAAGAAACAGTGGAATTCCCGAGTTGTTGAAGCAATCAGGGGTTTTTGTAGACTTTGCTACTTTGAAAGTTGGAGATTATATTGTCTTCAATAATGTAGCAATCGAAAGGAAAACTATTTCTGATTTGTTAAGTTCTTATTACGATGGAAGATTATTTATTCAGTGTTCTCAGCTCACAAAACATTTTTCGTCACCGCTATTAATTGTTGAAGGGAATATCATTGAAGACCTGAAATCTGATACTAACAAATCCTTCCGTAGCTATGACCAAAAAATCCAGTTAGTTTATGATTCGCTTATAGTGATAGGTTTGGATTTTAAGATACCTTTAGTTCATACGCCAAACATTGAACATACGACAAGTTTTCTCATTGCTATTGCAAACAAGCTATCGAAAAAATATTCATATGGACCCTTATTACGAAAAATTAGAAAGCAGACCTCAGAGCAAATACAGCAATTATCTGTTCTTTCTTCTTTGCCTGGAGTAGGTGGTATGCTTGCTGCAAAAATGCTAAGGGAATTCAACACTCCCAAGAGAGCGTTAAACGCATCAGCCGCCGAACTGGCTAAAATCCCTGGATTTGGTACCGCACGTGCTCAAAGAATACGCAAAGTATTGGATAATGCATATAATGATGTTGATGAAGAAAGTCAGAAAACATTACTGGAACATATTGAGTAGTCAATTATTTCAAATCCCCATCACTTTTTAATTCACCAATTATTCGCATCAGAGTTTCATAGTCTATGTTCATATTGTTCAGAATCATGGAATGATCTAATTTCTTGTTTTTTTGAATAAAGCGTTTTACCTGACCCTTGAGTTTTTGATATTTTCTATCTTGGATATTAATCAATTTTTGAGCACTACATAGCGGATTTTTGATTTGGATCTATTAGCTAGACTCATCAAACAAAGAAAAGTAGATGTACTAAATTAAGAGAAAGGGAGCTTCAATAAACCACATGTACTGCGTCTTTTACTTCCTTTGATAATTCTCGATATCCATCCTTGTCTATAATGACAGCGTTGATGTTATCACCGGTTCCAGAATTTCTTCTAATAGCTGCAGCAATAGCTTGTATTGCTATTTTGTAAGCTTCATTTACACTAAGGTCTTTTTTGTATTCTGACTCCAAGTATCCATATGCAACAGGAGAGCCGCTGCCTGTTGAAATAAACTTTTCAGTGGTCATTGAACCAAATAGGTCAATGTTGTAAATTTGTGAACCGTCACTGTTTTTGTCAAATCCTGCCATGATTATTTGTACGTAATAAGGATAGTATCTCTGGTTGAAGAGAACATTAGAACACAGCCTTGCGGCAGATTTAACAGGAATCAATTTTTGGTTGTTTGATAATCTGTACAGATTTGCATTATACCTCAAAAGATCGACCAGATTTTGAGCATCAGCTACACCTCCAGCAATGGTCATGCCTAAATGTGCGTCTATCTTTTGGATTTTCATAACATTTCTATCTACAATAAAATAACCAGCACTAGCTCTTGTGTCGGCTGCTAGAACAACGCCATCCTTGCATGTCAAAGCACATGTAGTCGTTCCTTTCTTTATGTGGTTCATAACATACTCTTCAAAGTTCTTATTGTCATGCTGAAACATTAGAACTAATTTCTATGAATACTAGATTTAAGCATTGTCACTTTGTAGTTTTATTCTTATCGCAAATCAGACAATGCTAGTAATATGATTATATTCGGAATCAACTAACAATATGTTGATAATGGGAAAAACGCTCTTTGACAAGGTTTGGGATAGTCATGTGGTTATAGACGACATCAATAAGAATACTGGCGACACAAATGGCCCTTCATTAATTTATGTTGACCGGCACCTAGTACATGAAGTTACGTCTCCTCAAGCTTTTGCAAGTCTAAAGAAAAGCGGCAGACAGGTTAGGCACCCCGGATTAACCATTGCCACGACGGACCATAATGTATCTACTGAAAATAGAACACTTCCCATAGTTGATAGTGTATCAAAGACACAATTGGAAACACTGACAAGAAATTGCAAAGAATTTGGAATAACTATCTATGATATTAATAGTCCGGAGCAAGGCATAGTTCATGTAATTGGACCAGAACTTGGTTTCACACTGCCTGGTACTACCATTGTTTGCGGTGACAGTCATACATCAACGCATGGTGCATTCGGAGCTCTTGCCTTTGGAATTGGAACAAGCGAGGTCGAGCATGTTCTTGCTACTCAGTGTATATGGATGTACAGGCCAAAATCTTTCTTAATCAAAATTGAAGGCAACCCAAGAAAAAGTCGTGCTATAACTTCTAAGGATATCATACTCAAAATTATACATAAAATAGGTACGGATGGAGGTACTGGTACTGTAATCGAATACAGAGGTGATATAATTTCCAGATTATCAATGGAACAGCGAATGACTATATGCAATATGTCTATTGAAGGGGGAGCGAGAGCTGGATTAATTGCTCCTGACGAAACTACATTCAATTATCTAAAGGGAAGGAGATATGCTCCCAAAGAATCAGAATTGGAAGGACTGATAGAATTTTGGAGAGCAAATCTGAAAAGCGACGCTAACGCAAAATTTGATCGAGTTGAAACGATTAATGTTACTGATCTTGCACCTCAAGTAACTTGGGGAACAAACCCGTCTATGGTTGCTGATATAACCGACTCTATCCCTTCTCCGGAGGAATTTGCACAAGGTGATGAGAACAGGAGGAAACTGGCTGTCAGAGCTCTGGAATACATGAATTTAGAATCAGGAACACCCCTGACTAATGTGCATGTTGACAGAGTCTTTATAGGTTCATGTACGAATTCACGATTAGAAGATCTGATAGAAGCATCTTTAGTTGTTAAAGGAAGAAAGGTATCCACCAAAGTAAGAGCCATGGTAGTTCCAGGATCCCAAAAGGTCAAATCGGATGCTGAAAAGCTTGGACTTGATACAGTTTTCAAGGATTCAGGATTTGAGTGGAGGGAGTCAGGTTGCAGTATGTGTCTTGGAATGAATCCTGACATTTTATTACCAGGTGAACGTTGCGCAAGCACGTCTAATAGGAATTTTGAGGGCAGACAAGGTGCGGGCGGAAGAACACATCTTGTAAGTCCAATAATGGCTGCTGCATGTGCCATAGAAGGACATTTTGTTGATGTAAGAGATTGGTTATAATTTGGTGATACATGTGGAACGCTTTGTTGATATCAAAAGCCGAATGATTCCGTTGGATATGACGAATGTAGATACAGATCAGATAATACCCAAACAATTTCTGAAACTTATCCAAAAAAGTGGATATGGTGACTTTCTTTTTTATGATCGGCGTTTTGACCATGATGGAAGACCTAAGAAGGACTTTATTCTCAATGACCCAAAATTTGAGAAAAGACAAATCTTATTGACAAGAGATAACTTTGGATGTGGTAGTTCTAGGGAACATGCCGTTTGGGCATTGTTTGATTATGGTATTAGGGTTGTAATCGCCTCCTCGTTTGCGGACATATTCTATAATAACTGCTTTAAAAGAGGCTTATTGCCTATACATCTTAGTCAAAATGACATAGAGTACCTTTTCACGGTAGTCAATAACACCGATACATTCACAGAGATCAGTTTATCGAAACAAACAATTTCTATATCTGGGAAAAAAATGAACTTCAATATCGATTCAACCAGGAAGAAAATGCTAATAGAAGGCATAGATGAGGTTGGTTATACATTGGGTTTTGAGGACCAAATTCTTAATTATGAAAGAGCTTCCAAGATTGCTGATTACAACAAGTATTTAGTTTAGGATCTCTAACTCGCATAGATAATTTTTGGTAGATTAACTTACTGGATTCTGGATTGGAATCCATATTTATGATCTAGTTTGGAAATCTATTAAGCTAACCTGCCCTTTTGGCAATTTCGTAAAAGCACTAAATCTCAATTAAATTATAGTCCTGTAAAAATAAAATTAAAAAATGGAAGTATTGTGAAAAATTCTTAGCCTTCTTCCCAACCCTTGTCGAATACACCGTTCTTGTGTAAAGGAACTGGTTGTCCTGCTGTGTATTCCATTGGCCTCATCCAGAATATAGCATGAGTTGGACAAACGCCTACACATGCGCCATCTGAAATGCATCTTTCAGGATAGAATACAAAAGCTTTACCTCTCTTCCATCCCTCAACTGGTTTTACCCTCAATACATCTGGACCAAGAGCGGTACAAATTTCTACACATAGTGCACAGCCGATACATCTTTGTTCATCAACATCTGGAAGTATTGCAATAGGCAATCTACTAAATCACTAAAGGAGCATATGTTCGAAACTATTTAAACACTATGCTTAATGCAAAACACTGTTATAAAAAAACTGGAACTAATAAAAAAGAAAATGGATAAGTTGACTACTTGTTCATCCTTAATACGTCAACTTGACCGCTGTGAAGCCAATCCTTCAATTCATCGTGACTTGGTTTTGCATCGTGTTTTCCAGCTAGATGAAGATGAAGTAAAACATAGTTAACCTGGTTTAACAATGGTTTGTTTCCTTCATCACCTTTTTTCGCTTTTGTCCTCAGATCAGCGGGAACAGAATTCCACCATTCATCAAATTTACGCATACTGAAAAGTCAGAGAAGAACTTTATAAGCCTTTTGGCAATTCGATACTAAACAAGTTTGTCGATTAATTGTCAAATTGGCATGTTATTTAAAAATTAAAATAATAGGTTAAATTTGAGTAAAATTTCTAATCTGTTTATGCATGCCTTTTCAAATTAACGATCTTCGTGGAGCATACTTAAAATATCAAGAGTTCAGAAAAAATAGCAAATTTCCATTTCACGGACGTTTTATATTTCCATATATTTGCGGTACGTATTTTGGTTATCGAAAAGTTGACGTGCTGCGTGTGGTTGCACTAGCAAAATCAATTTCTCCAAATCCAAGATATTTGGATGTGGGATGTGGATATGGAGATTTCTTGGA
>DATIFZ010000004.1:0-18823 GCA_035454925.1 Nitrososphaeraceae archaeon | reverse complement strand
AGAAGGTTAAACCATAACCCCAATATTCATTTTTTTAAAAATTTCCAATATCAAATTTTAACAGAATTCTAATTTAGTTAAAGTCGAACCTTCGTGTTCATAGGGTTACTTTTAACAGCGCTATAATTCCAATAAGTTCCGCCAGGTGTATGGCTACAAAATATGGCAACAAATCATTAGAATAAAGGGGAGCCATAACCAAGTATGCATATATAGCAATCAAATTATGAAGCATTAACATAACCGTAAAAAACATGAGTCCAATAGTAAAAACCGCTTTACTTTTGAAATATATCTTGGCATAAATCACTAACAACGTCAATAAGACAGCAACATTCAGTACACTTATGACAGTACTTATATTCATAAGCAGACTCATGATGAGAATTACAATAATCAAATTGCTTTATCTACTTTTTTCCAAATACTGTCCAATTTGACTCCCCTAAAGTAGAAAAAAAATAAAACAAAGATCATGTAATCTAATCTCATTAATGGGCCTAGATCTCAAACCAATTCTGACTTATACGACCATAAAGTTAGGTGATCTTTCAAATAAAATAATTGCAGTTGACGCTTTCAATAGTATTCATCAATTTCTATCTACAATTCGAGGATCTACCGGGGAACTTCTTACTAATTCGCAAGGAGAAGTAACCAGTCACTTGAGCGGCTTATTCTATCGTAATATCAATTTACTTGCAGAAGGTATCAAACTTGTTTATGTCTTTGACGGAGTATCTAGTCCTCTAAAAGTTAATGAAATCCAACGCAGACATCAAATTAAAGAAGTAGCTGCTGAAAAATATGAGAAAGCACTAGTCGAGGGGAAACTGGAAGAAGCAAGAAAATATAGTCAAGCAACATCAGTCCTGACTGACAAAATGATAGACGAATCAAAGAGGTTGCTCTCTTTTTTAGGAATACCCACAATACAAGCTCCATCAGAAGGAGAAGCAACTGCATCAAATCTAACCAACTCTGATCTAGTCCATATTTGCGCAAGTCAGGATTATGATTCCATCTTATTCGGTGCAAAACGACTGGTAAGAAATGTCACAATAAGTGGTAAAAGAAAAGTCCCCAATAGGAACGCCTACATTGATGTTCCTTTAGAAATATATTATCTTGAAGATATACTCAAGCAAACTAAATTAACAATTGAACAAATGGTTGATGTAGGAATTTTAATAGGAACGGACTATAACTTTGGCGGCATATCAGGCATAGGTCCGAAGACTGCATTGAAATTAATTCAAAAATATTCAAAATTAGAAAACATAGATCAACTTCAAGAACCATTATCTAACATTCCATACGAAGAGATTAGGGAAATATTCTTGAAACCAAGAGTTGCAAACGTTAGTGCTGAAGACATTAAGTTTGGGTCCGTTGAATATGACAAGATAGTAAAATTTTTGTGTAGTGAAAGTAATTTTTCATTAGATCGTGTTAATTCAGCATTACAAAAAGTTCAAGATTCAGATAAGAATAAGAACCAATCACTGGAAAAGTGGTTCTAGTTCTAGTTTTATTTTTGTTTTAATGGTGTTTTATTAATTCTTTGGAGATAACAATTCTCTTCTTTTCATTTCTCTTCTCTTCTCAGTATCAAATCTACCAAGTTCATATTGATTCAAATCTACAAATTTCATCCCTTTCGTAAGTACTGGATGAATATCATTGATTTTTTTATATATTTGTTGACAAATGAAGCGGTAGTCAGGATGGCCTTGTGCAATAGTACGTAACTCGATCATATGGTAAAGTTCCCTTAAATTAATTTTCATGAAATATGGATATTTGTAGGCAAAGTTAACCGCATACTGAGCTTCAACAGGTAATGTCTTTGCAATATTTTCATAAGTATTCTTAGAAAGAGACATGCAGTCTTTGAAATCCTTCTCGAGACCTGAATCAATAATTTCTTTGGGGATGTCATATCCATGTTTAGTTGAAAGTAATTGTCTTTCGATAGTGAGAATTCTATGACGATGTAAGTCACGGAACATCCCAAAGTTGGTAAACATTTCAAATAAATATTCGACCATCTCAAACGCTCTGCCCGGTCTATGTCTCCTATTTTCACGAAATTTTGTATAGGTTGAGATTATTTCATTTATTCTCTCTTGTGGAAAGGATCCAACTAACTTGATTATATCATGAAGTGACTGTCCATGTGCATTTTCATACAATATTGCAGAAGCCACTTTTACTTCCGCATCTTTACTATCTATATAATCAATCAATCTCACATCCGCAGGAGAAAAGTCAGGTCGAATATCACAAAGATATTTGTCTGTCAATTTTGAAATCTCTCTATTTGTATTTTTAATAAATAATTGAAGAGATTTCCCATGTTTTTCATTTACACGTTTAATAAAAGATGGTATAACGCAATCAAGCTCAGAATTAACTAAACGAGCCAATTCCTTGAGCTCATTTAATTCAGAACAGTACAATTTTGTTAGTAGATATTCAAATGCCCTACCATTTCCTGTTATACCTAAATTGGTAAGAGTCGCTGCGGGCAACAAATTACGTAGAATATCTAGAGTCTTAGATCTAACAGTACTATTGTATACCTTCCTGGCCGATTCTATATCCTGTTCATCGGTTAGTTTCGAAAAAGGACTTTCTATTTTTGAATTTGAATTAAAATATACGAAATCATCAATGGGTTCTATTTCCGAAATAAATTTCTGCATTACACTGATACTTTTACTATAAACATTGAACGCATAATCACAGGATTCTATATATTGATCTGAGTATTTTGATCCAAGTATTTTTTCATCCCTATAATATTTATACATGTTACCAACTTTCTGATCAAATGGTATATACCGAGATGATTTTTCTAAATAGGATAACCCAATCCTTTGATCCTCAATCTTTTTAGCTGCAATGTTAGACACCCACTCTATTGCGATTTGCGCTTCTCCTAATTCAGCAACAGAATCATCTCCATATTCTGATAGGATTTTGCTGTAGAACTCCTTTCCTCTACTCGGATTAGTAATAAACTCGTCCAAAAAAATCTTCCTCATAGTTTTATCCGATCTAGAATATCTCGACATAAGTGCTCCTCTATCAACTTGGCGAGGAGTTGTAATTGCAAATACGTGCTTATCTGTATTTGAAAAATGTTTATCAAGTATTGACTTTTCTTGGTCTGAAAAATCATAAACGGAGTTGAAATTCATAATACTCATACAAAATTGTCCTTATACATATTTATTCAGTCCAGTAATTTTCAATTATCGGTTTATCAAGTTCTAAAACATCTACTAAATAATTGATTATTTTTAACAATGCCATCATTATATTCATATATCGACTCATTCTCATGAGCGACATCAAGCTCGAATTTGTAGGAAAGCAAGTAAAGGATATGTACGGTGCATACATGGGAAAAGTAATTGGTTTAGTTACTGATATCGATGGCTCTATTGAGTCAGTCGGCGTGGACTGTGGTTCAATCGGACTAAAACAGATATCATACGAACAATTGCTTGTCCAAGGGGACTATGTGATTTTTATACCAAAGTGGCGTATGGACGCACAAAAACTGCTTAGACAGAAGAGTCTTACAATCAAGAGAGTTAGGGCTCTTGAAAACTTGGTTGAAGAAAACGATCTAATGAAAGACGATGCTGAAGTTTTGCATTTAATATATGAAAAGAGACTCGTTGATTTGGAAAACAATGAACAAGACGTCATAAATGCTTTGAATTCAAGAATACGAGAGTTGGATTCACAGAGTACAACCATCAAAACCATAATTTTCGATGCAAAGTTGCAGTACAGAAGTAATGATATTGCTGAAGACACTTATCAACAAATCAATACAAATTCAATCGAATTACTAGATCGAATTAATCTAGAAAAACATGAAATAACCAGCTTTATCTCAAGAATTACTCAACCATACGTAGAAGCTCCCCCAGTAGAATTAGAAGAGACAAAAATTGAAAGTCAAGAGATTATAGACGAAGTTGGTGAGACGGAGAATATATCTGAGGATATTGATAACAATGAAAAACAAGAATCAACCCCATCAGAAAATATTCACAATGATGAGACAGAGAGTAATTGGCTCAACGAAGTGCTTACAAGAGATACAGCATAATGACCGCAGTATGATTTAGCGAATCCCAATACTTTTTATTCTCAATATTTATCGAAAATCTTTCAGACTCATAAGTAAATTTATACATATTCAGTCAATGTAATCATGTTCTAGATTATTGTGCCAATACATTAAAATAAATAAGTTTAGTGTATCTTGATATGAAATACAGAAGTAGAACAGAAATAGTAGCAATGATCCTAGAAGCAGCAAATGGTGGGGCAACAAAGACCAGAATAATGTACAAAGCTTTTCTTAGCTATGCTCAATTGAGGGAGTATCTCTCTGTACTGATTGAAAATAATCTACTAGAATATTTGGAAGGCTCACAAACATACAAAACAACAGAGAAAGGATTAAACTTCTTGAAAATGCACAATGAAATCGGCGAGCTTCTACAAACTTCAATAAAAGAATCGAGTACATAAAAAACTCATTTTTTCCTTTTAATCTCTTTTTTTATTTTTAAACTCTTTTGGTATTGTTGTCGTACCTTCTAACCTACTTTCTAATACAAATTAAGACTCGCCTACGTTCGAAAACAATGAGGGTAATTATTTCTCAAATATCGCTAGTGATATATATCTTAAAATTGTACCTTAACATTACCACTCCCAAATCTTTTCATGAAATGCGGAATTTGTAAGGAAGAAATAATTAAAGAAAAACGTAGAGAGCACTTAAAATATCATAAGTTAGATGATACGTTAGTAGAATGGATAATAGAAACAGATGATGATTTGATATCTTCTTACGAAAAACACTAGATATTTTCTCACAAAATTCAGTTCATGTTTTGCTTTTTGCCAATTTTCCAGAAAATTAATCAAAAGAAAGAGTTAATTTGAACAGATCCAAATATAGCACCATGTCAAACAGTCCTCAAGTATCATGTCCTTATTGTGCATCGAAGTTTAACAATAACGAAGACTTATCCAAACATATCGATAGAATTCATGGAGATTCTGGGTTATTAGAAGGCGATCGAAGAGGATGGAAGTAGACAACTGCCAGTCTAATATGGATATTCAAAGGAAACTCAAATTCTTCATATTTATTTCATAATTTTCATTCTAAAATAAAATAGGGATTTAGATCAATTTACCCTGCATTCAATAGTATGTTGATAGTGAGGATCAATGCAATCAAAAAGATGTCTAGGTGACATCATATTACTATTTTATGATATCATTGTATCAGAATACATTCATATCGTATTGTACTACAAAGAACGGTATGTAATTTGGTATTATGATTATGATATACTGATTAAAAGAGTTATATTTCAGAGTGGGCTTAATATAGATAGATAGAAATGAGTTCCCGACTAATCGGGAAAAAAAACAAGTACCATAAGCATGAGTATTTGAGAAACAGTATGGAGTTGGAGTACAAAGAATGCAAGTCATGTAAAACAAGGACACAATTTACCTGCGTTGTTTGTGGGTTTTGCTGGAGCTGTCATTGGAAAGTAGAACAATTGGCCAAAATACCAAAATATTTACTGGATGATGTAATCAACGAATGACAAGCTGTTTCGACTACTCTTATCGGTCAAACGTTTCATATATCATCAGATGCGTGGGACGTACTACCTATTATTCAGAATTCATGCCTATTTAATAATAGAGAAATGGTCCTTGTCCGAGTTTTCTCTGTTCTCGTAAAAGACGGCATTCAATCTTTTTCCATTTTCCACTATATCTATGTTCAAGAATCCATGTCTCAGAAATTGAGTAATAACATACGGAGCCTGGCCTGTAAACGCATACAAATCTTCTCCGCCGGTTCCTAAAGTGACAAATATGGGTCCTTTGGGGTCACTCTCGTATTTCTCGGTGTTTCTATCTGTTATTATGGGAGTAAAAGTTTTAGTCTCGTTGTAGTTTAGAGGGTATGTCCTTTGATAATTATGATTGTGTGCCTGTAGAACAACATCAACGCCATATTTATCAAACAGAGGGTGATAAAGGTCCTGCAATTCATCAAGCCCCGGATGTGTTGTATTAGATGAATAGAATGATCTAAATGAATATACTATTATCCAATTAATACTCTTATTATCATATGCTTTTTTGAGATCATCCTTAACAAACTTATATTGTTCTGAAGTTTCATTGTATGGTATAACCCTATTCTTGGCTGTTGCCATTGAAAGGAAATGTACATTTCCATAATCAAATGAATAAAATGGGCTATCCATGTTGAAATGTTTCATATATTCAGTAAATTTAGCAGGAAACATTTCATTATCTCCAATCGCAATTTTTAATCTTCCATCGGTATCTAATGGAGAAACAACATGAAACCAACAATCTGCGGTTTTCTGATACGATAGGTCTCCTAGCCCTATGACCACTTCTGGTTGTCTGAGTAACATATTGGTTATTGTTCTATTCGCATTATTACCACAACCAAAATCTCCTGCAGCCACAAAATTGAATTCCGAATTATTTGCTTGAGACGTTCCAAAGGCATAATTAACAAAGATTGAGAAGGTGCTGAATCCAATGGAGAGAAACACCATCATGAATAATACGGCAATTTCTTTTCTAGATAATTCAAAAACTGAAAATGAAAATAAATCTATTTTACACTCCCTTCCTTTGATCTGTCGTGATCTATTTTAACCTAATCATATAAGAAATTTTGGACGATTACAAACTTAGAGAATCAAGAAGACACAAAAGATTCCAACGTCCAATTAAAGTTGATATATGTGTTCATTGCTAATATATTATGTCCAAGCTAGTTCCTTCAAACGGATATGAGGTAAATAAGAAAATACTAGAATATCAGTGTGGTTGCAAATATTCTTTCCAGGACTACACAAAACTTGAACATGTATGTTTCACGCATGAAAATGAACTAATTGCACAATGTGGTTAGGTGCAACCATTAGATGTAAATGGTCGTAGACTATTCTATTATTTCAGTAGTTTTACCAATAATTTTGCTTCCCGTAGTCTTTTATAGATACAATTAATAATTTTCATTTTATCTCCGCGATTTTATGTGAAAGGCCACAAGCTATAGAACTCCTCCCAATGAAAGCTGGCCAGTCTTTTCAAAAAATCGCTCACATATGTGAAAGCTGACCACTACAGGTAATCAATCGTTCAACTTTCTTGCAATTCTTCTATAGTTTCTCTTCACAAAAGCTTTAAGCTTCCAACTCCTTTGAAATTGAAAAGTTCTATTTCAGCGCGTCAATTTCATTTTCTGGAATCTTACACTGACTTTGTAGAGTCACAGCACTTTTACCTCTTGTTTACCCAACGAAGGCAAATTGTGTTTATTGTGTCCATAGGGACTATCCGGACTTGAACCCAAGACATTTGAGCGCCGGGAGTGGGACTCGAACCCACGAGTTCTTGCGAACATCAGCTTGCGCATCGGCTTTGCTAATTTTGATCTCGAGGCTGACCCCTTTTAGGGAATCATATATCTTACCTAGCTTGGGTACCCCGGCAATGGATTTAGTATTGATAATCTTTATATTTCTATAAATATTGAGCCCTCGACTATTTATAAACATCAAAAATTATATAATCATCAATTTATCAATTTCATCCTATGCTGGCATCCACTGAAATAAAACCCCCATCTCCAAGTCAATTAAAAACACTAACCTTAACAGATCTGGTAATAATGAACAAATTGTCAGTCTCTATGAGAGAACAGATTAAGAAATACGTTCAGATTGATCCATTTACTACACGTGATCCACTGGAAGAGCAGGATGATTATGAATATTCTGTGATTCTAGACAAAAACAATACAAATAGGATAATCTCCATAGGCGTGATAAGCAAAGAAACTGGCGTTCAAATGCCGTGGGATTCCATACTTGAGAATTACTTAGTACGGCTATCTATAACAAAGGCAGAAGCTGCTGCATTAAAGTATGAATTAATGCCAAAAGATACTAACAATTTCTACCCTTTTAGACAATCTGCAAAAATAGTTGGATATATTACATTTGCATTTCAAATATGTGGTTTACATCAGTAACTCTCAGCATACAGGACATTGAATACGCATTAAGATAATTTAATGCATATTATAGAAATTTTATGTATTGGCAATGAGTTACTTTCTGGAATTACCTTAAACACGAATGCTCATTGGTTATCAAGAAAAATTACTAGAATTGGTGGATTCGTAAGAAAGGTCACTGTTATCAGAGATGACCTGGATGAAATCAATTTGGCATTAACAGATTCTCTTAAAAGAAGACCTAGTTGGATAATTGTTTGTGGGGGATTGGGTCCAACGTATGACGATAAAACATTACTTGGAATTGGTAAAGCACTGAAAAAAAAATTAGTTTTGAACAATATCGCACTGGATATGGTAAAAAAAAGTTATAATGACAGACACCAAAAAGTGAAACTAAATGAAGCAAGATTGAAGATGGCGAAGATTCCGGTCGGATCGACTCCAATTCAGAATCCTGTGGGAAATGCCCCTGCCGTATTACTTTTTGTTAATAGAACACGGATAATATGCTTGCCAGGAGTTCCAAATGAAATGAAGGCAATAGTCTTAAGAAGCATTTTACCCCAAATTAAGCAGGAAATAGGTAATTTTACAATAGCCGAGATTAATTACTTTGTTCAAGGTATTAGTGAAGCCATGATTTCATCAAGGTTGACAAAAATAGTTGCATCTGTATCAAATGACAAACTTTATCTAAAAACCCATCCACAGGGTTACGTCAATAATAATATCCCAACGATACGAATTCAAATTGTTTCAAAGGGGACCAAAAAAGATCAAGTTACTCGCCTGCTTGAAAAAGTGTCAAGCCAGCTCTCTATAACAATTCGAAAAAATAATGGAAAAATACTAAAAATAATATAATACGGTCATAAGTAAGCTTATTAGATTTAGATTAAATAGGAATCAAGCGTCATAACAATTTTAACTAATTTTTAGAAATTTACTTTAAATAGCAATACTATAATTAGTATTGTAGCATAATAAGAGTGAACAATTATTGACAAACAAAAATATCACCCTTAATCCAGAAAGAATACTTTCCCAAACATTAGATGAATTGCGAATAACCGATAATAAAATAAAACACAATACTTCGTCATTAATGAAAAATCTGGCTACCTCTAACAGCGACGAATTTTGGATAAATATTATGAAGGCAATAGTTTTGACATGCGATGAAAATAATTATATTTTTTCAAAAGCCGAACTCTGTGACTTTCTAACGATTGGAGCAAGAGGTTTGGATAGTAGAAAATACGAAACCAAAGTGAGTTCTGAAAACCAGTTAATGAATAAGGTGGTCAGCGATGCTATCTTTAGTATATACAAGGATATAATGGAGAATTATGAAACTGTCGATGACGACCATAGAAACTATTATCCAAAAATTATTTTGAATGTTATTTCAATAATTAGAAGAGGTCATGATATTAGGGGAGAAAAGGTAAATCTCTATGGACTGGAAAGATACTATCTGAAAAACAAGCACGATGCCATGAATAATAAATTAGATGTGTCGGGACCATCAGTACCTATAGTTGCGGATCTGCAAAAAACCATCGTTATCGATGAGAAAAAACCAAATGATACTAATACCATACAGACTTCGCCTACCATGCTAAAGGAAAATACCCTAAGCAAGAAAGATCTTGTCAATAGCCTTAGTGTTATTACGGGTAGGAAAAAAAATGAATTGAATGAATTGCTTACAAAAATACCAGAACAAGACTACAAAAAAATAACTGATTTATGCGTAAATTATAGTAAACTACAAAAATATTCAAAACTTATCGGAACGGCAGAGTTTAGTCATCAAATTGAAAAAGAATTGGGAAAAAAATTAAATGAAAGACAGCTGCAACATGCGACAATTTCGATTAGAAAAGTAAAGACGTATGTGGAAAATGTGTTAGACGGTAAATTCATTCCGCATGGTTCACATGGGATAAATCATGTGAAACACAATTTAGAGTATGGATATCAGTTAATGGGACTAATTGAGTACAGAAGAAGAAAGTATTCTCATTCATACAATAAAAATTCTTAAATTCAGATTAGACAAATTTGGAACCAAAATCCCCAAATTATGCCCATATTATGGGGTTTGATCTTTTGGAGACACCTTGTGTTTTCTTGCCATAAATAATAATAAGGTCCCAAACAATATCAAAACTATCGCAAGACCCTGAGCTCCTCCTCTTGGGATCATGACAATGTAAAATAATGCAAATAAAAGACAACTTACACCTTGGAAAAAATACTTCAGTGCTTCATTTAGATTAAATTTCCTCCCTACAAAACCTATTACAAAAAATGTAATTATGGGATAAATCGTGAGAAGGATATAGGTGTCAATATCGATTCCATTGTGAGGCAAAAATGTTTACTATTAATGAAAATAAATAAAAACAAATATCTATGTTTCCTTAACATGAAATCTTGAATCATTTATTTCAATGGCAATTTTTCTTTCGATTAAAGATCTTGCATTTTCAAAGGGTAATATTGCAATATCCTCTTTAATGAATGGACCATATTTTGCCATATCAACTCCCATGAACTGATCCGTAGGTTCTAGAAATCTGATTATAATCATTTTGGATCTTATGATTCTTGATATTGTATCTAAATTGTTCACATTTCCGTCAATCAAGGATTGTATGATAAGTTCCTTTCTTTGTGAAACTTTTCTTTCTTCTTCAAAAATAAACTTCTCTTCATCAGTTAATTTTGAATAGTCATCACTAGACAATAACGAAGGATATGACAGATGTTGACCATTAGAACTTTCCACCAGCTTTCGGATTCTTAATTCAAACAATGATTTTGTAGATAGCGTTAGTAATTTGATGAGTTCATGATGTATGTCCAATTCCAAGTCTTCATATTTTTGGATTGAAAGGTCCCTGATAATCTGTGCAATTTTTCTATATGTGTCTGGTAATATGGCTTGGACCTTTGGAATTTGCGTTTCTTTTTTTAAAAGTTCCAGTATAAACTCCAAGCCGATCATATTTTCGGGATTATTCTTGTTGTTGCTATTATCCTCTATACTTGACAATAATTTCTACCTTTTAGTAATTTCTATTTAAATACCAGTTAAGTTATTAACATTTATACTTAAACACCAAAACGAAAGATTTTATTAATAATTGACAATTATCGCTTTTAAAGTTTATCTACTAATTTTTTTTGGTGAATACAATTAACTATTGTATTCTTCATCAAGTATCCTTGGACAATAATAGTTCAACTAAAATATTGGCGAAAGAAATCCTCCATGTTGAAGTGCCCTATTTGTAATCATTTGTCAATGTATCATGATGAAACAGGCTGTAAACAAGCATCATGCGGTTGTATAAAAACGGCTAAAGATCTTAGGGGTGAGACACGTATTCCACCATTTCGATCCATTGGTCGTATTACAAAATGGGTAGTACGATTCATTATTGCTACTATAATCCTAACAATTATTTCATTGGCGGTTAGCGCTCCCCATGTTGCCGGTACTGCGATTGACCCTTATTCCTATGCCTTCGAAGAGGATCCGGTATTAGAGTATATTTCTAATATCATTCAGAATATTATTACAATAGTGTCAATTCTGGCCTGGATTTTCGGACTTTTTTGGTACTATCGAGCAAGCAAAAATATTCATTCATTTGGAGCGAAACAGGTATGGAGACCGATTCTGTCAGTCATTTGGTGGCTCATTCCACCATTAAACTTGTATTTGCCATATGATGTTACACAACAATTCTGGAAAGTAAGTAATCCGCAAACCAAGTTGGTAAATGGGGTGGAATGGAAGGATGTCCCTAATTCAAATATGATAAAACTATGGTGGACTCTAACATTGGTATCTTTACTTGGCATATTCGTTTTTACTCTGGGGTTAGGATTTGCTCTCATTTCGCATTACAGTGATATCAATCCAGAACCATTTTTCGATTCGTTTGGGACAAGACTATCTATAATCATAATATCGATATCATTTGACATTTTGCTCATCATATCAGAAATTTATTTAATAAAAATAATAAGGCAAATATCAACATGGCAAGAACTCAAGCACTCAAACTTATCTATATCAACTTCAGTCTGACAATTGCTAACTAACCCATCTCGATTATAATCTTACTCGGGCTTTTCTACCCATCTTTCAAAACAAGGAGAATAGTACCATCGCCTTTTACTGGACTAGAAACATTCGGAAAACCAGATTGAGTTATGAATATTTATACCTAAATTATATAAAAAGCGAATTTTTGTAAGGCAATTACATCCTTGACTTTTAAACTTTACCTACTTACATGGGGGTGCTTTTTCTTCCAAGCGAATACAATTTTGTATTCGATGACCTTCTTGATCCAATGAGGCCTGCACTATTTCAAATAAAGATAGAATAGAATAGTCTGAATAAGAAATATCGTAGAACCGATTATGGTAATTGTTTGAACCTGGGTTCTATCATCCAATTAATTTTGGTCTTTTTTACCATATCTAATTTACGAGGTCTTTTTTTGGAATATTTTCTTCTGATATAGAACAATGAGAAAGTTAAATACGCAAAAACACCGACGGCAATTTCATACATTATTAATTGATCTGCCATTACTTTCTCCATTTTTATTATTAAAATTACATTTAAACAATCCTGCTGCGCGGTATTATGATCGCAGAACTTGTTGTGAATACCATTGAATGCACCAGTTTAACTATTTTATAATTTGTTGACGAAAGTAATTTACTCACGTGTGAGTACTTTTTTCATCCTGGTGGGCCTGTTCTGACATCCATTTATGGGCCCGTCGGATTTAATCAGTCTTACGTGATTTTTACTTAATAATATTAATTACGAATGTTGCTTTGTATGTACCAATGCCAAGAGGAAAGAAGAAGGGCCTAAACACAAAAAAATTCGATCGATGTGTATCCAAGGTGAAGGCAAAATCAGGAAAAAAAGTCAATCCTTACGCAGTCTGCAATGCAAGTATGAGCGGTAAAACAAAACACAAGAGTAAATAATACAAATCACAAGGAAAAGTAAGCAGTTGAATAGAGTAAATTTTTTATAATATTTTCTTGATATTAGTATCACGGGTACACTAATCGGAGGGCTTTTTTCTGTCAGTTTCAAGGGATTTTGCAAACGAATTTACGTTTGCAACTGTTCACTCCTGTCAGTTTAGAACTGTTTTATAATTTGTTGATCTTAGTCGTGTAAGTGTCGACGAGTGCCGAGAACACACGCGTGGCTGGTGGACCTTTTACAAATTGGTCCGTCAGTTATTATTTAACTATGGTGATGTAGATGGGAATAATTTCAGGACTTCATCGCTGTATTCACCAACCAATGTTTGTATTCTATCTGGACCAGGCGGGTTGACGGATGCAGCATCTATTACATTCTTTTCAAATTCATCTGTCAGTTTTTGAATTCGGCGCAACCTCCACAACCTCTAGGTGCATAGATTTGCTGACTGCCTATTGTTACCATTACGATAATAGTCGATGCGGCCAGTATTGACATTACGACAAAAATGGTCTTCATGTTTCTCTTAGAAAGTGAAATCCATTAAGTCTTCTTTATCTGCTAGAATCATATAAAATATTTACTGCCAAGCATATTCCATTTCTGTTTGATGAAATATGAGTACGATTTTATTTATACAATAAATTTTAGAATTTTCTAGCATTAGGTTTTAATTGAAATTATTGACTATTGTATTATTGATATTGCAAGTTGTGGCGACTGCACTAACAGTAATTGTTATGGGTTTAGTCGTAACTGCTATTGCTTATGCGCATTAGAAAATTATTTATTTTCCTCTTAATTAAAAAATATTCCTTCTTTTAAAAGGTCTGATGGGAGGGAAAGGGTTGATTTTTCTAACCAAGCCTGCCTTCCCATCGGGCTTGGATTTCTCTTAATAGAAAAAATGGAAACAGTTATTGCAGTAGTAGCGTTGTTTAACGCCACCTGATGCCTGCATCTTTCCGATCCTGATTATTTTATCGGAGTTGCACTTGTCACATGTTTTCTTTTGTATGTATTAACATGATCTATTTCTCGAAGACCGGAGTCGTCAATACAATCTTGTAATATTGCGCCTAATGCTTTCCCTTTAAACGGTTTGCCTTTTATTGTAGTGACTTGACTAAACTTTCTAACGAGTAAATAGGAATCTTGTGTTATTGTTTCACCGCGTCTTTTGCTCTATTCTAAATAATTATCAATTTCTTTAGCACATTCAGGAGTACAAAAAGTGAAATATTCTTCCCCTATCACCTGAGTAAACAACAATTTTGTACAAATCATCAATACGTTCTAAATCTCCCATTCTAATTGATTGTAAACAGCTATTCGCATACCAGTAGAGGGTAAAACGAGAAAGGCAGTTTTCAAATGTTGATCAGAGAACTCTAGTATTTTTTGTATTTCTTCATGAGTATATCCCCTATTTTTGTCGTTTATACTGTTATCAGTCTTTTCTTATTTTATGAATTTCTTTAGTTTCTTCCAATTGAGTATAACATCATTCATTTCACAAGCGTGTTTTATAGCAGAAAATATGACAACTTTGTATTGTCTTGAAATTTTTTTATTTATTAAATAGTTTATGATAAAATTGGAAATTTCTTGTTGTGGTAATCTAAGAAAAGGATCTAGGTCGATTTGATAATGTTTTAAGAATCGGGATAGAGTATATTCGTATACCTGTCTTGTTTGATCTGAATTGAGAGAGTTTACAAAGTTTGAGTATGACTCATGCAATACTTGCATACCCATTTCACGAGAAACCTATCATCAAGAACTAATGATTTAATCAGTTTTATTTACGACTTAATACCAGTTTATTAAAATTTTAATCAAGTAATTTTTTTAATAATGTAAAAAGAATTTTCCAAAGTCTACAGGTAAAACGATATCATATTATCTCAATTTAAAACTTAATTATGAGATTAATATAATCGGTTCTGATTGCCTTATAAAATAGTTAATGGAAAAATTGAATCCTTAACGTACACTACTGATGATGTTCTTCTTAAAATCAAAAAGGATGAAATAAAATTTGTAGATTTACAGTTCACTGGATTATTTGGGAGATTTCACCATACTACGATGGCGTCTAATATGCTGAGAGAAGAGGATTTTAAGGACGGGCTTCCTAAACTTGATGGTTCATCAATAAAGGGTTTTACAGAGATTCACGAATCTGATCTGATTATAAGACCTGATCCATCCACATACGCATTCATTCCATGGATACAGAAGTATCCAACAGCCAGACTCATATGCGATATTCAATCCGGTGGTGAGAAAAGAGAACCCTATCTTGCCGATCCACGTGGAATTGCAAAGAATGCTGAAAAACACGTTAAAGAGAGCGGTTATAATATCTCATACTGGGGACCTGAGGTTGAATTCTTTGTTTTCGATAAACTCCAAGTAAATACATTAACCTCATTTCATAGTCAGAGCTATGAAATAACTTCACGTGAAGCACCCTGGTCAACTGAAAATGTTGGCTACACTCTTCGTTTGAGGGAAGGATATCTGCCAAGCCCACCTGGAGATACCCTAATGGACTATCGTCATGAATGTGTAGATGTTTTGAGTTCGAATTTCGGTATAATTTGTGATGCACATCATCATGAGGTAGCAACTGCAGGACAATGCGAAATTGATATCCGTTACGACACTCTGGTTAATACCGCAGATTCAGTTCAAAGTTACAAGTACATTGTCAAAAACATCGCACAGAAACATAATATGATAGCTACAATGATGCCAAAACCAATCGCCTTGGATAACGGTTCTGGAATGCATGTCAATGTAAGTCTCTGGAACAAAGGAAAAAATCTATTCTATGACCCAAATGACAAATACGCCGAGCTATCTCAGACAGCAAGGTATTTTATTGGTGGAATACTGGACCACGCAAAGGCTCTGGCAGCCATCGTTGCACCAACTACAAATTCTTACAGAAGACTAATACCCGGATACGAAGCCCCTGTTTATATTGCTTGGAGTACTGGTAACAGATCCGCAATAATTAGAATCCCCGCCCATTATAAGGGAGAAGAATTTGCACATTTGAAAAGAATAGAATTCAGAGCTCCGGATCCATCATGTAATCCATATTTAGCGTTTTCTGCAATTGTTGCTGCTGGGCTTAATGGTATAAAGAAGAGAACTGAAACAAATGATTCCAAAATAGAGGACCATGTAGACGCTGATATATTCAAGATGACAGACGCTGAAAGAGAAAAACATAAAATTAAACAGTTACCGGCAAGTTTGAGGGAGTCTGTTGAGGAATTAAAATCTGACTCTGACTTCTTGAAACCAATATTTGGTAAACATGTAATTGAACGTATAATTGATGATGCTGCAAAGCAACACATGGAACTTGCTGTTCGGCCTCACCCACATGAATTTACCATGTACGCTGATGTATAACGAACTCTTAATTTCTAATTTTTGCCACCAGAGATTATTTGTAATTTGTAATAACAAAATAGGTTGCCAATATGGGTATCATTCTGGAATTATTATTTTTTTATTCCTTACATCTTGAGTCAATTGAGAGAACTTTGCTTGAATATCTGCAGGAATCTTATTCTGAAATCCATGAAATGGCGCAATGTATACAATTCCATCCTCAGTAGTTGAATTCTTTGTCAATTCTAATCCGGGAGTAAAGATCATTCCCGTAAAGTTGTTTCCATTTATCATCTTAAAAATAGAATCGTATGCCTTTATCGGATCCAAGACAAAAGACGTCACTATGGTATCTGGAGCTAACTTATTCTGATCTGATACAGCTCCAAAGGCATAGATACCTTTCTCCTTAGCTGCTTGAATAACACCTTGTCCAGACGTATCAGCCACATGCAATACAAAGTCCGCGCCTTCTTTAATCTGAGCGAGTGCTGCTGATCTACCCTTAGACTCGTTATCCCAGTCGCCCAAGTAAGTTTCAAATACTCTAGTTGTAGAATTGACATGCAAGGCTCCCTGCCTGTAACCTTCGTAAATGTTCTTTAGATTGGGATATTTCTCATCTCCTCCAATTAAACCAATCGTATGGTTTTTTGAGAGCATGCCTGCAAGCGCACCAAGAAGATAAGCTGCTTCCTGTTGTCTTGGGAATATTGAAGCTACATTTTCAGATCTTACTTGCCCAGTGAATACAATAAATTTTATATCTGGATATTTTTGTGCTACTTTAATAACTGGATTTCCCCATTCATATCCCTGTGCTATGATAATATCATAGTCTCTATCTGCATAGTCTTTGAGAGTCGTTTCTATATTAGGAATTGATACGTTATCTAGAAAACTTACTTCATATCCATACTTGGAAATTATTTCTTGACCCGCATTATAAGCAAACGCCCCCAGCCAGCGTCACTAAAAAGACCATCGGTTAGGTAAGCTATCCTTAATGATTGATTTGCAGAACTAGGTGTTTGGAATGATTTGTTTTGTGCCTGGGCATATGCATTTTGAAAAGAGACAGAAGGGCACATTATTACTGCAATCCAAGTAGCCAAAATGGCAGCTAGGATCACAGACACCAATATTTTTCGACTGGAAAATTTTTGCATTGAATTTCTATGATGAATCTCTATCATTATGCTCATCACTATCTTGATCTGAAAGGGGTATAGTAAAGATAAAAGTTGCGCCCACATGAGAACCATCTTCAGCCCATATGCTACCACCATGTGCTTCAACGATGCTTTTTGCAATAAATAAACCCAGTCCAGTTCCTCTATCCGATTTTGTTACAAATTTGGAAAATAATTTAGGAAATATTTCAGGATGTATTCCAATTCCAGTATCCTTTACGAGAACCTTAACTATATCTGATTTGAGTTGCGTTGCAACTGTAATCGATCCTTTTTTGGTAAATTTGCCAGCGTTATCAAGTAGATTTTGCATGAGCTGATTTAATCTCGTCCTGTCACCTTTCACATAGATCGGTTTGTTTACCCCTTCATAACTTACTATCAGATCCTTGTAGATAAATTGAATATTTCGTTTAAAATCTTCAATACTATTTACTAATAAATCATACAAATCAATTCTTTCATCCATTAATTTTAAAGAATTGCTCTCAATTTTAGTAACGTCTAATATATCTTCGGCAAGTCTTCCCAATTTTTCAGTATTTCTCTTTATGATGTCCATATACTGATTTCGTTTTTGTTGGCTCAAATTTGGAGATTGAAGAAGATAAATAGCGTTAAGAATAGGTTGTATTGGAGTTCGAAGCTCATGAGCCGCTATGTTGATGAATTGATTTTGCGCCTCATCCTTGATTTTAAGGGATTCATTCGCTGCCATCAGTTTGTAATTGGATTCGTTTAAATCTCTAGTTCGTTTTTTGACCTCATCTTGCAATATACTATACCATTTTCTTAAAAGGAAGACAAGAACAATTATTGCCGCTGTAGTTCCTGTGAGCAAGGAGAACATTTTTACTCCTTCGGAAAAAAGAACCGAATTTATCTTTAAATATATCCGATCTGTTGGTGTTACTATCTGAAGGAAATATACTGGTTTTGACTCGACTAGAATTGGGGATTGAGTATTTAATCTCTCCCCCCTTCCATAATCATACATTGCATATCCAGTATTTCCTGCCAACAAATGATGGGTCAGATTGTTCA
>DATIFZ010000003.1:0-15328 GCA_035454925.1 Nitrososphaeraceae archaeon | reverse complement strand
AAACGGAAATTTGCAAGGAATTCTCTCTTGACAGTAGAGACGGATCGAGACTTGCAGGTAATCTTGAAAAGCAATCATTGATATCACGTGAAAAAATCTTGCACAAAGGCAGATGGACATACAAATTAATAGTCAAGAAATCTGCAATCGCTGAATACAATCGAAAACCAATCCAAATTGAATGTGTTGAAGGAGCCCCATGCTTCAGTTGTGCTTATCAGCATTCTTGTTCTTCTGAAGATGAGACTAGCCCTTACAGTCCTGCAAAGTGTATTTGGTTAGAAGAATGGATTATCGCTGGTTTCGAAAAGAGCTTCATAAAGAACGAAGAATAAAAATCCTAGTTTTGCACGCGTAGATTGCCGCTGAAATCAATTGGGTATATAGTAAATGCAGAATCTATCTGAGCTGTTCCGTTTACCTTCCATTCTGTAGAATTTGTCACGAATTTGTCATCATTTATTTTGTCGAATAGTTCTGAATTAGATGCTGTGCGATCAAGTATAAATGTAGATTCAAGTGTGGTAGGCGAATGCGGATACAATTGTGGCCTTCCGTTTGGTGGTATATCTTCGTACGATAGTAATCCATTACCCAAACTGGTATTATTTGCGTAAATTGTGTAATCAATTTTGGAAGTAGATAATGCTTTATCGTCCTGATTATTTATATTAAAAGTTACTTTTAAAGGGATTGTATTGTTAACAGTATTGGTATTTTCTATCGAGATATTTTGAATGCCGATGGTCACGTCCCTCAATTCACTGCCTCCCCTCAGTAAGTCAGGTATAGCAGGAAACAGAACAATAAATGCAACGATTGCACCAATAACACCTATGAGAATGGCCCTTCTGGTCCCAATGAACATAATCAGGATTAATCAGTCATAAATATAATCTTAGTCCAAAAATTATCTTGGTGTACTTCAGAATCCATCTGGGATATGAAACTGGCACTTTCATAATAAATAGACTAAAATAATCTATTAACTATAGCACACTTCATGGAGAATAATATTGCTGGCTCTATTGCAACGATTGCAGTAGTATTAACTGTTATTTATTCTCCCAATATCAATGGAAACTTTCAGTTAATTGATATTTCAAAATTAGGTATTACGAATATGAATTTTGTAGAGGCTAGTATTTTCAATAATGATGCAGTTAAGGATGCTGCACCGCCTGAATTGTCAATCAAAAATATCACCACTAACATCGTGGATGACAAAACGGGAAATCTTTCAATCATTTTTGAAATGTACAATCCAAATAAGATTACAATAATGGTTGAGTCTATATCGTACAACGTATATTCCAATTCTACGAGAATTGTTTCAGGCGATATAGGGCAAAGACCAGAAGGATTTATTGATTCCCAGGATAGTATTTTTCCAGTTATTGGAAACGGAACCCTGATTCTAAAAGATAAGAAAGTAATTGATACAAACCGTGGTCTGAATCTGTCCCAGATTGCCACAAATAATGGCACCTCACAATTCTTGGTGAATGGAACTTATTTCTTTAAGCAAACAAGTAGCTTTCAATCGACTGGAGGAGAACAGGAATTCAGTATTGCCTATCCTAAGCCTTGAATGTGTAAATTCAGAAAAAATTAAATGCTAATGATTTAGAGTTAAGGCAGTATGTCAGATGTATTTTTAATGTATGGGGTTGCAACGGGAGCCTTTGTAATATTCACTGGTATCCTATTTGGTGTTCGAACCAAAAGAATTAATCAATTGATAAATGGTTCAAGAGAGCAAAAACAAACTACCTGACAGTTATTTTTTCTTCCCAATCCCAAAGACATCTAGCAAATGTTCCGATTCTTTTTGCTGTCCGAAGCATCTTTGAAAGTACTTGCATGAAATACAAAGTTCGCTTGGTTCTACAACTGGCGTTTTCTTGTCCTTAAGTAAGAGGTGTAATATTCTTGCTCTTCGTACGACCTGTTCAAACATTCGTTTACTTGGGGAAACGCTGAATTCAACAAACTTGCCCTCAGGTGTAAAGTAAACTATGAATCCTCCTTGGGTTTCGAAAACAAACATGGATGCATTGGTGTATAAGAGGTCATATGGATGAGGAAATTCCGGTAATTTTGAAACTGGCATGAAGTTTATAACGATGTCATTATCTATGATCAAGTCTACAGTAGCGTAAATAGTAAGTTCGTCAACTTTGTACTCTCTGGTTATCCCATTTAGAAACTTTCTAAGCGAACCCTGGAGTAATTTGGACAATGCGTATGAAAACTCATCTTCAAAAGCGTCCATTCTCTCAAAATAAGACAATCTACTACAACGGGTTATTTCAAAAACGTGTATCCCATTTTGGTCATAATTTAGTGCTAGTTTTCTGGAAAACTTGACTAGTTCGTCCTCTATTAGTTTATGGAAATTCCTACCTCCAAGCATCGTTCCAAATTGCATAAAGTCATATTTATATTACATAGATCTGGTAAGAGCGCTTTTACTAGCGGTCCAAAGCATCATCATGTTTAGCTACACTTGTAATTCTTCTAAAAATCAGTATTTTGGGCTAGAAACCAGATTTTATTGGATCCATGGGTTTCATCAATTCTCGCAATAGAATGGTTGCATATGAACCAATGGGTATTTTGAAATTAATCAATAAATTATCCGAGTAAGAAAAATCATTTACTAACAATGGTAATTGTCTAAATCCACCTTCTACACTTAATTCCTGCATCTCTTTGAGGTAGAAATCTTTGGGTGAAATATTCTCTTCTTTCATAATTAGTGACAAATTCCTTTCGATCCGTCCTTCTGTAGGCTTCAAAGAGTAACCAGGCAAATGCATCGCCGGAACCAAGTTAGAGCTATCCTGGCCAGTATATTTCAACAATTTTCCCAAAGTCAATGAATTTTCTAACTTGAAACAAAAATCATTCTTAGAGCAATTATTGATAAACTCACCATCTTCAATAATACCGCTCAGAGTTTGATTAAACATATATGCCTGAAAAGCATGAACAAATAATCTTCTTATATTTATAGGGACCGATCTTAGAGCGCCGATGTAATCTTTACCATTTATGAGAGCTTGTAGAATGTTACGTTCTAGATCCATGCCTCTTGGAACAATTTTGACAACACGTCCATAATTGTTTGGATCCCTGCATTTTTCTCGTATTTCTTTACTAAACTGGGTATCGTATTCTGTTGTATAACATAAAAATAGCTCAATTGCCCTCTTAAAATTCCTTTTGATTATCTCCCTGCCCACTAAATGAGTGACAAGCCTTTCACTTCCAAAGCGTTGAAGCCCGTAAAAATTTGGAATGTTCCGTATTTCAGTAATAAAATTAGAAATGTCAGTTTTTGATACATTTGAAATTTTTATTTGAAACTGGTTTCCCATTATGTGTGACTTTTTTAATAATTGTCTTGAATATCCAAGCAATGTTAAATTGGTGTGGGTTGTCCTGCCTTCTCTAAATTTTTTGTCCTCAGATGTAGCGTATTGAGTAGTATCTGCTTTAGAATCCTTAATTCCAAGTACTTTGATTTTTGTTCCCAGCTGGTTGTATATCTCAATAATGGCGTGATTCGAATCCATCCCACTTTTATGTAGTAAAAATACTGGAAATCGGTATGATTTATCAGGAAAGCTGGATATGTCGTTTGAAATAGAATCAACGAGTAATTCTAGAACCTTGAAATCTTCATTTTTTAGCTTTATTGAGCCACCAATGCCTTCAAATCTAGTTGAGTATAATTTGATGCCTGCCATTTTGTCAATTTTTGGGACATCTTTTTGCATGGTCCCTTAATTTTCAATAACATTATTTTTATTTCTTGTTTGATAAATCAATTCGATAACAGTGCGAAAATATTTTTAACTTGGATATTTGATGATTTGAAGATAATTTGGCACCATGTTATTTACTTATAAAGCTTAATATATGAATTGTAACAATTGAAATTGTGGATAGATTAGAGTCGAATCCATGTAGAAAATTTGTAATTTGTGAAAACTGCCTGCACTCTGATAGTATTTGTATGTTTTATGATGCCCACAGATATTGTATTGAGTGTTTATGTGACCATGCATGCTGTCCTGAATGTAGCTCTGGGTATCATGCAATTATGATAGCAGATTAGTAATAGTTTGAGGTCCTCTGCTCCAAAGTTTTTCAATCTATTTTTCTAGCCTTAGTAGGATTTAAAATAAAGAATTTATACAAAGATAACCACAGATATCATATGGGTGTAAGTCGATACGTCGCAAAAGAAATTATGAAGGAAATTGGCAATCGTTCCAAAGAATTTTATGAATTCGTTTTACCGCCTGTGGATATTTACGAGGACGGTACGGAACTTGCTATCATAGTGGACCTTCCCGGTTTTCAAAAAAAGGATATTCATGTAAATATCTCTAAGGATATTCTTACGCTAAGGGCAAAGCGTGATATCGACCTTGAATCACACACTATTCATTTTAGCCAACGACCAAGTAGAATTGAAAAAAAGATACCTCTTCCTTATTCTATACCAGAAGATGACAATGCAAAGACTAAAGCAGATTATGCAAATGGTGTATTGAAAATCAAGATACCAATATCAAACATGACAAATGTACCTATAACTTGAACTGTCTACTAAATGGTGGTAGAGCAATGCAACAAAATTACTAGTTTTGACAATGGATTAACCATCCGACTTCTTTTAGTGCAATAGTATAACATTGTATTATGATTTATATTCTGTAGACTAAGTAGTCAGAACTTGTTTGGAAGTAAATAATATTCTACTCATGCTGACGTGGCTGGGTGAATTGACCTTAGCAAGCTGGTTACTTTCATATGGCGCCGAACATCTGGCAATTAGATTTGGCGCTAGGTTCGTAGGAAGAACATTGCTTAGTGTGGCAACTACTCTTCCTGAGATTGCCATAGTTGCATATGCAGCTTCTGCTGGTTCGTATGGTATCGCTCTGGGAGCAGGTTTGGGCAGCAACGTCCTGATGATGACACTTGGGCTAGCAATAATGCTCTTAATCGCAACAACACGTCTTTCTAAAAAACCCATCAAGAAAATAAATGTTAGCTCATTTAAACTGGACAAGATTTTCCTATTACTAACTGCAGTAATAAGTGCAATACTGTTTATCGATGGTTACCATTTCATAGATGGAATAGTGTTTACCGGTCTATTCTTGGTGTATGTATTCATAGCATTTTATGAAATGAGATTAGAGAAGAAGAAAGACAAGGAAAAAGTTATTGAGGAGTATAGCAACTCTCCGGAGAGATTCAATCTTCCCAGTAATCAAAAACAGTTAATAAAATCTGGTATGATCTTTATTATAGGAACGATTGGTATCTTTTTGGGTGCAGAACCCTTCATCGAATCATTAGAACACGTCTCCGTTGATATAGGTGTTTCAGCAATTATCCTTTCAGTAGTAATAAGCCCGATTGCCGGCGAAATGCCAGAGAAAATATCTTTGATGTTACTTGCGAGAAAAGGGGCTCATGGTACATCTATTGCGATTGCCAATGTACTTGGCTCAAAAATATTAAACAATACGTTACTACTTGCGTTTGCGGTATTCGGAGCTATCTATCACAGCGGTCTTGATGCGAGTATAGACAGAAGTGAAATATTAACTCAACAGATGTTATTGACAACAGTAGTTACATTGGTTGCCGTGGGTTTATTGTTCAGAAAAGAGATTGGAATAAGGACAGGATTCATACTATTAGTAATGTATATTGCAAGCATCGGATTACAATTCTTTTTGAATTCTTGAATTTTTAGATGACCGTACTACTTGAGAGGTATATTGGAAATGCCATATTTTGTACAGCTGCAAAGCTTAATCATATGGATCTTTTGTGTCATTAGTCTTAGTACTGTTACTACGATCGCCTAATAGAACACCAATATCCAAATAAGATTGATTTCTAAGAACAGTTATATTTAATTTCTCTCCTGGTTTTTTGTTTTCATCCAAGTATGATACTAGATCTTCCATATAAGTAACATTACGGTTGTCAATTGACGTGATTATATCTGTTCCATGCTTATCACCATATTGATCAGTAGTGCTTCCGCGAAGCCCTGCTTTATCAGCTGGACCATCCTTTGTTATTGAATCGACATAAACTCCCTTAAAGTCTCTACTTATATTCTCAAAATTCTCTGTTAATTTTGAAGTTAATGTGCTGGCAGAGACACCAAGCCATGGATGAGTATAATTCCCCTTACTTATAAGAACAGGAACTATTTTTGAAATTGTGTTAGAAGGTACGGCCAAACCAATACCAGAAAATGCTCCGGAATCAGACAATACACCTGCAGTGTTCATCCCAATTACTTCTTCTTGAATATTGAGCAAAGGGCCTCCCGAATTGCCCGGGTTTATCAATGCATCTGTTTGAATCACACTAGGGATACTAAATGCCGATCCTTCAGTTGAAATTAATCTCCCTTTTTGACTGACAATACCAAGGGACATTGATCCAGCAAGCCCATAAGGATTACCTATAGCAATAACCTGATCCCCTACTTCTACACCAGACGAATTTCCTAGAATTAGGGGATGAAGTCTTTCAGATATATTTTGAGTAATTTTAATAACTGCAACATCATTGAACGGATCACTGCCAATTACAGATGCTACATATCGATTACCATCAATGAAAGTAACGTCTACGCTTTTAGAGTCTCCTACCACATGATGATTAGTGATTATTCTACCTTCTTTATCGAAAACAAATCCAGAACCCAGACTAGTAACGTTTTCGTCTCCTGGAGAACCAGGAGCTTGCTTATTTTCACGAGTAATCTGAACAACTGATCCCTGCACATCTTTAAAGATCTTGCTAATTGAAGTCGAGGTGGAATTTCTGATGTCGTCTGACTGTCCAAAAATTTCAAGATGTCCAGCATAGAGTATTAAACCCGAAAAGATGAAAACGATCACAGCCACTAGAGTAAATGGAGCGATTTTCATACAAAAAATCCGTTCAAGTAATCATATAGACGTTTCTATTGGTAATTTCCAATATCAAACAGTTTTGGATTAATAAATCGTGAACTTTCCCGCTAAAATAAGACCGCTTTCATGTAAAATTTCACCCGGAATCAAAATGGCCTCAAACAATCAAATCATAAAATCTATCGGGCCTATCTTACCTCATATCAATTTTCTGATATTTTTCAGTCAGTTTTATTTTAAGTTCATCCAACTGATCAGACACCCATTTAACAAACCCGTCGGTCATCTCCTGTGGTATATTCCTTTTTTCAGCAAGAGCCAAATAGCCTTCAAAGATCTTTGCATATACAGAATTACATACCATCATATTTGCCAAAGCGTCCGATACAAAGTCATCGCTATTGCTTTGGAGAAAATTCCGCTTAAATAAATCCAAAAGATTTTTGGTACGCCTATCAATTTCATTTTGATCCATTCCATTTGTCAATGTAAATTTGCTCATTGTTAACACCTTTTACTCTTTTTTAGTTTATTAAAGTATTCACGATTGAACTACCTTCACAAGTCGTCATTTGTTTGGACACCAGACTAGGCGGATGCAAGCAAGCTCTTTAATACAAACAAGAAAATTACAATTTTCAATGTTTACAAGAATTGTTTCATTCCTTCCGAGTGCAACAGAAATAATTTATTTACTAGGATCTCAGGATCAGCTATTTGGAGTAACTCACCAATGCAATTTCCCATCATCGGCAAAAAACAAGCCTCAAGTAATAAAATCAGTTTTTGATTCGGAATCAATGACAAGTGTGCAAATTGAGGAAAAGATCCAGGAACTTTCAAGATTACAAAAAGATTACTTCATAGTGGATTTTGAACTCCTAAAGGAAATTCGGCCGGATCTTATCATCTCCCAAGGATTGTGTGAAGTATGTTCACCACACGCTAAAGAAACGGACAAGGTGATACATTACTTAGACGAAAAGCCACAAACTCTAGTTCTTGATCCTCACAATGTTTACGATATATTACAAAATATTATCGATGTAGCTAAAACTGTAGGAAAGGAGATGGATGGCGGACAAATCCGCAACTCCTTGATAAAAAGAATCGAAAACATCTCTACTACTGTTAAAAGTAATAAACCAAAGGTAATTTGTTTGGAATGGTTTGATCCATTCTACATCTGTGGTCACTGGGTTCCACAAATGGTCGAAATTGCAGGAGGAATAAATGGAATTAGCCTAACTGGGAAACGGTCTCGCAAGATGGACTTTTCTGAAATTGTTGAATTCGATCCAGACATTTTGATTCTTTTACCTTGCGGGTTTGGTCTTGAAAGGATAATAAGAGAATACGAGTCCCTAATTCGTAATCATCAGTGGAATTCTCTGAGAGCAGTTCGAACCGATATGGTTTTTGCAGTAGATGCGCTTTCGTATTTTAGTAGGCCCAGTCCCAGGATAATAACAGGTATCGAAATACTTGCCAAAATTTTTAATCCGCAATCCTTTTCCAATTTGATTACTCCAACTAATGCATTTGTTAGAATTAAGAAAGAATAGGATAGATGATTAGATTATTACTAGAACTTTATGTCAGAGAAACTTCGATGTAAACGTCATCAGGTATTTTTAATCTCATTAGTTGCCTGATTGATCTATCGTCGGCTCCCAGATCAATAACCCGCCTATGAATTCTCATCTCATATTTATCCCAGGTATTCGTACCTTGACCGCAAGGCGATTTCCTCGTAACAACTTTCATTTTTTTTGTCGGAAGAGGATGTGGACCTCTAAATTTAATTCCGTTTTTCTCGCCGATGCCCTTTATCTCATGGCATACGTTTTCTAGCATAACAAGATTGGTACTAGTTAATTTAATGCGGGCTTCCTGAGTCATTAACAAGACTCACTTTTTGGCACTTGGATCGTATTTTTCTACGATAGATTTTACGACACCAGCGGCTATTGTTGTTCCCATATCTCTTAGAGCGAATCTACCGATTTCCGGGAATTCTTTAAATGTCTCTATTGCAAGTGGTCTAACAGGTTTTATTCTAACTATTGCAGCGTCTCCAGTTTTTAGGAACTTTGGTTTCTCTTCAACAGCGCCTCCAGTTTTTGGATCTATTTTTGCCACAAATTCAGATAATGTAGCAGCAACCTGCGCTGTATGAGCATGAAGCACTGGAGTATATCCTGGTGCCATTGCTGTAGGATGATGAATAATAATTATTTGCGCTTCGAATTCTTTTGCAGCATTTGGCGGATTATCTACTGGACCGATTACATCTCCACGCTTGATTGATTTCTTATCGACACCTCTTAGGTTAAAGCCAATATTATCCCCTGCTTCTGCAGACTCCATTTGCGTATGATGTGTTTCTATGGATTTGACTTCACCAGTAACGCCTGAAGGCATCACAATTACCTTTTGATTGGCCTTTAGAACTCCTGTTTCCACTCTACCAACAGGCACAGTGCCCACGCCGGTAATCGAGTAAACATCTTGGATAGGTATCCTGAGTGGCTTTCCCAACGGTTTTTCTGGAGGCTCAAAGAGATCAAGCGTTTCAGCTAATGTTGGTCCCTTATACCACGGCATATTTTCCGATTTCTTAAATAAGTTATCTCCTTTCCAGCCAGAAACTGGTATGAAGCTTATCTTTGAGAGATTGTAGCCTACGAGTTTTAGCATTTTTTCTACAATTTCCTTGACTTCGTTATAACGCGCTTCCGAATATCCCGAATCATCCATTTTATTTAATGCAACAACAATTTGGTTTACACCAAGAGTTCTGGACAAAAATGCGTGCTCTCTGGCTTGACCTCCGGGATCAGTAGCAGCTTCAGTTTCTCCGGGTTTTACTGACACCACAAGAATTGCGGCATCTGCTTCTGAGGCTCCAGTAATCATGTTTTTGATAAAGTCTCTATGTCCAGGAGCGTCAATTAAGGTGTAAAAATATTTAGAAGTTTCAAACTTTTGGAAAGCTAGATCAATTGTGATTCCTCTTTCTCTTTCATCCTTTATGCTATCTAGTACCCAAGCGTACTTGAAAGTATCACCCTTTCCAGTTTCTTCGGACTCTTTGGCAAAAGAATCAATAGTTCTTTGATCGATCACACCCATATCTACCAATAAATGACCAACAATAGTCGATTTACCATTATCAACGTGTCCCACAACCACAAGATTCATGTGGGGTTTTTTACTTGCGCTCATTAGATTAGAAGCGATATTAGGGCTTTATTTGTATTTCGAATAAATACAACGCAAATTATTTTGAATAGCTTTGTTTCCATGGTTACCTGTCGAGATACTGAGTCATCGTTATGAATGTAACAATGAAAATTTATGCTCTTTCATAGTCATCTTCAATTCTGACAATATCGTTTTCATCAAAGCTGCCATAAGAAATCTCCAGAACAGTACAACCAGAATTACTTGCTTGAATCCGATGCTTTGCGCCAGATGGAATAATGATATCGTCGCCTTCTTTAAGAGACGATTGTTTGTTCTGAACTTGAACGGTCGCAGACCCCTTAACTATTTTCCAAAATTCCTTCCGTTTATTGTGGTATTGAAGGCTCAATCTGGAACCGGGCTTTATGTAGAGTAATTTTACCGTACACTGTTCATTCTCATTGAATTTTTCAAAGGCTCCCCATGGTCGTTTTTCTGTGTAAACTTCCACAAAAAAACAATGGAAAAGTATAATTTAATTATTACCATGTTTTTTGTAGTAAAAAAAAATACAATACTTAGACTAATTTACAATTATTGTCTAAATCTCCAATGTGTATTTGCAATAATCACCAGGATTGTAACGGATTAATAATTGAGAATGAAGTATTGAGAAATTTCTGTTCCTGTAATTGTCATGATAGCGGCTATCAATTGATCCGAAATTCAATTGCAAGAAACAATGTCGAAAACCTTGGCAATTATGCCATAAATCAAAACTTGGATTACTAATAGGTTCTAAACCAACTACTATTTGACTTGATAAAAGCATGAATGTAACCGTTACAAACTTGCCCGATAAAATTTATAGAGTAATGAGCGACTCATCTCTTATTTAATTTAATCCTATTATTGGGAACAACGTTACTACTGTACAGATATTAGTATTTTCTTGCCATCTATTTCAATTTCTTTGTATTCAATATCTTGCAATTTGTCTGGAGTGATAACGACGTTCTTTACTCTCACGTAGTAAGCCAGTTCTTCTTTATGATTTTCAAGGGATGCCGTATCATCTGCGGCTAGTTTTGAAATATGGGCATACGACAATATTTCTGTAGGAACAAAGCCCCTTTCCTTTCTCAACTGTTGTATATTTCTTGCGACATCTTTCATAAGTCCAAGAGCTATCAATTCGTTACTTCTAGTAGTATCAACAAACAAAACGACATTCTCTTGCTCTGATTCTACCATAACATAAGGTGTTTCTCCGCTGTAACTAAATTCTACATCATCTTTTGAAAGGTCAATCTCTCCAGAATCATACTTTAGATTGTATTTGTCTTTTGACATTAATTGGTCAAATAAATCATCACGGTTTATTTTCTCAAATGCTTGCAGGGCCTTATTTAGATCGTTTTTTAGTCGAGGAGCAATTTTATTTATCTTGAGCTTTGCACTTAAGGAAACCAGTTTCTCTCGATATAGCGTATTGATTTTTTCAAGAAAATTGGTAAAATCTAAAGTCTTGATGTTAAGCGAGATGGTATTGAGCTGTTTCTTCAATATCTCTGATAATTCATTTGATTCTAGAAGATTCACATCATTAGCGAATATAACAACATTGTTAACAGGCCATCTCCGCTTAAATTTCGCTTTCATCCTGGCGGCATTAACTATAGAAATAATATTTTTTGCCTTGTCTATTGCCAGTTCACTATTCATATCTACTAATTTACCATTAGAGATTGGCCAATTTTCCAACAAAACCGTATCTTTATTCTGGAAACAGATCAAATACAAAAAATTTGTAATGAATGGACAATATACATGAAGAATTATGTCAATTTTGGATAATGTAAATCCAAGTACTGCATAAATTACGTTTCTTCGCTCTATGGTCTCCATACTGTCATCCCATATATCATCCCTAGTCATCGGAACATATGTTTGACTGAGATCATTGATTATGAATTCTTCTAAATTTTTTGCTGCTTCATTAAATCTGCAAGAATCTAATTGTCTTGTTACTGTGTCGATTAACCTTTGCAATTTTGATAAAATCCAGGATTCAGTCATTGTGAAACTATTGCTTTTCATAACGGAATCAATGTCAATTCTTCTAGTGTCAAATTTATCGTATGTTCCATTTTGCATGAGGTATACATGTAGATAATAGATGGTACTAAGCACCTGATACGGTCTAGAACCCATTTCATTTAGGCTAAAACCTAACGATTCAATGGGAGAAGATTTCCACATGAAATAATATCTAATCGCATCCACGGAATTTTTAATCAATAGGTCGCTTGCATCCAACACATTACCCAGACTCTTGCTCATTTTATTTCCCTTCTCATCTAGGATATGACCTTGGAATAGAAATGATTGAAAAGGTGGTTTAGCATCATTTGTCATTATTACGTTCTCCATCAGTAATGTATATGCCCATCCTCTTGTTTGATCTATTCCTTCCGTCAAAAATGCGGCGGGTATCAAATCCGTGTATTCCTCATCGGAAAATGATGCATATGGGGACGCGCCACTGTTGTGCCAAGTATCAAGAACAAATGGCTCTCGATTCATCATGTTACTACATTTGGAACAATTAATTTCGATATTATCTATCCACGGTCTATGCAATTCGAATCGTTCTCCATCCGGTAACTTTGATGCTCTTTTGATAATTTCAGATCTAGAAAACAAAGGTTCTTTCATCCCGCATCTCTTGCAGCTCCATATTGGAAGAGGAGTGCCCCATACTCTTTCCCTGGAAATGCACCATGGTACTTGTTCCTTTATTATTTCTGAGAACCTATTTTTTGGTGAGTCAAAAAAGAAATTAACTTTAGAAATAGCGGTTATTGGTTTATTTTCAAGTTTATCTATCATGTAAAAATATTCTCTCCTTGCAAGCCAAACAACCTTGTGATTTGATCTCCAGCACGTTGGATACTGATGTTTGATCTTGCTCAACTTCAAGTATCCTCCTTCTTCTTTCATTTTGTCAACTACCAGAAGATCAGAATCCCGAACAAACCTGCCACTGAAAATACCAGCGTCTTCTGTAAATTCAACATTGTCGTTTATAGGTACAAAAATTGGAACATTGCGTTTGACGGCTATATCAAAATCTTCTTGACCATTGGCTGGAGACAGATGAACTACTCCGCTTCCGGTAGTAGCATCGACAAAATTTTCCGCTACTACAAAATGTATTTTATTGTCATTACTTAGCGCTTTGAGTCCTGGAATTGATTCTAATAATGGGTGAACATATCTCTTGCCATCAAGTTCGATACCTTTTACCACCTTTTCGACTTTGAATTTCTGAATCCCAAACGTATTCATCAAATCATTTAACCTATCGCGTCCAACAATCCATGTTTCCTTTTCTACAGATATGTAGGCATAATCAGAGTCTGGATTAACACCAATTAACTCGTCGGTTACTAAAGTGAAGGGCATTGTAGTCCATACAACTAAAAAAGTGTTCTCTTCCTTTAATCTCATCTTGTAATAAAAAGAGGGATCCTCGACAATTTTGTATCCCTGATTAACTTCAGCGTTGCTTAATGAAGTTTGGCATGAAGGACAATATGCAACTACTCTAAACCATTCCCTAAGAATACCTAGTTCCCATGCCTTTTTAAGAATCTGCCATTCCCTTTCAATATATGTGTCTTTATAGGTCCAATACGCTTTTTCATAATCAAACGACATCGCAAGGAGGGAATCAACTTTGATCCATTTTTCGGCGTTCTTTTTAATTAGATCCTTACACTCTTCAACAATTTTAGAAATCCCAACTTTTTTGATATTCTCTGCTTTACTTCCAGTTAGTCCTAGATTTTTTTCTGCCTGTAATTCAACTGGCAAACCTTGAGTGTCCCATCCTGCTCTAAATACAACTCTATTTTTTTGCAGGGTCTTGTATCTGTACCACAGATCTTTTATTATCCTTCCCCGCAAATGTCCAATGTGCGGTTCACCATTAAGCGTAGGCGGTCCCTCAACGAATCCAATTTTCTTGCGGGATGATAATTCATTTTCAATTAATGATCGCTGATCAATTCTTGCAAGATACGAATTGATTTGAGTTTCTATTTCTTTTGGATCATATTTTGGGCCCAGTTTCATTAATGCGAACGTCAGTTCTTTTCACTCTTTTATAATTTTATCAAAAGTCAAGATAACCAACTTGAATAATTCAATATCGAGTCAATAGTTATTACAAATGGTAAATTCATTATTTAACTTGAACCTTTTCGAATATAAATAGCACCAAATAACAAAATAGCATGATAACAAATCAAGGAATTGGGTCTATCGAACAGTCGCCTGATGAGTGTTCAGCAATTATAGAAATCCCCAAGGGCAGTAGTATAAAATATGAATACGACGCGAAAAGCGGTTTTATCAAAGTAGACAGGAGATTGTTTACTGCAATGTATTATCCGTGCAATTATGGATTCTTACCAAACACACTGGAAAAAGATGGAGATCCTGTTGATGTACTTGTACTGGGAGAAACACCCTTGGCACCCTTATCTCTAATCAAAGTAATACCAGTGGGCGTACTGCAGACTGAAGATGAAGAAGGCCATGATTCAAAAATAGTTGCTGTACCGACGTCGAAAATTGACACGAGTTTCTCCGCTGTTAGTGATATAGAAAACATACCACAATATTTGAAAGACCAAATAAAACACTTCTTTGAACATTACAAAGAATTAGAGAAAGGCAAATTTGTTAAGATTTCAGGTTGGGAAGGGAAGGATTCAGCAAGAGAAAAAATTACTCAGGCCATTGAGAGTTACGAAAAGGGAAAATCAAACTAGAGAGCTTTAAACTGTTCGCTCCATCTCATATATGCTCGAATCATATCCACACTAACACTAGGCTTTCTCATCTTTAGAATTTCTTTAAAATCGGATTCCGTAATTGATCGTGTGCTTGCATCACTATCGAGCCCCTTACCGCTTTGAAATAGCTCGTCTACGACACGCAGTTGAACAGATTGGCATATGTCCTTGACGTCACTTCCACTGTAACCTTCTGATAACCTTGCAAGATCTTCAATCTTCAATGAAGATTCCATTTGCAATCTTGTAGTATACTGACCAAAAAGGTTGATTCTAGAAGCCCTATCTGGAAGTGAAACATAAATC
>DATIFZ010000002.1:0-18613 GCA_035454925.1 Nitrososphaeraceae archaeon | reverse complement strand
TATGTTCAATTGATGGTGAACGTGGAGAACTTATCTATCGCGGTTATGACATATTAGACCTTGTAACTCATTCTACTTTTGAAGAAACTTCATATTTATTACTTTTTGGCGATCTCCCTACAAAGGAAGATCTGGTCGATTTTACATCATATTTGAAAGAAAATAGAGATATTCCAGAAGCAATATACCAAAACTTGAAGAACCGACCTTTCACGGCTTCTCCCATGGATGTACTTCAATCGTGTATTTCACAGTTGCCAGATTATGATCTTGATATACAAGACGATTCGAGAGAAATGAATATAAAAAGAGCAAAAATGCTTATTTCAAAAATTCCAACTATTGTTGCAGTCTGGGACAGGATAAGGAGCGGAAAAGAAATTATCAAACCATCTCCTGAAATGACAAATGCAGAAAATTTCTTGTATATGTTGTTTGGTACTAGACCCAAACATGAAGAAGCAAAAATATTTGATATTTGTTTGATACTTCATGCGGAACATAGTTTCAATGCTTCGACATTTGCTGCAAGAGAGATAGCATCTACAAAATCCCATATGTATGCATCTATAACAGGAGCAATAGCGGCGCTATCAGGATCATTACATGGCGGTGCAAATACTCAGGTGATGAAAATGCTTTTAGAAATCGGCAAAATAGACAACGTCGAAAAATGGGTAAATGAAAAGATGGAAGGTGGAAATAAGATAATGGGTATGGGTCACGCAGTTTATAAAACAACGGACCCTAGAGCAGAGGTCTTGTATCGATTATCAAAGACCGTTAACAAAGAACGTCAGACTCCATGGTTTGATATGACAGAACAAGTTGAAAAGACGACCAAAAAATATTTTCTCCAAACAAGGAAGCAGTCGATATATCCAAACGTGGATCTATACAGTGCGTCGTTATACTACAGCCTGGGAATACCTATGGATTTGTTCACTCCAATCTTTGCCATTGCGAGAATTTCGGGTTGGACATCTCATGTGATTGAAGAAAAATTTGCCGAAGCCGCACCCAAACCAGCATTATACAGACCAAAGGCAGAATATGTGGGAAGATATTGCGGTCCGATGGGATGTGAATATAATCCAATTGATAAGCGAGTCACAAGCATTGCAGAACCATAATCAATGACTAGTTTATTCTAAATTCTTAATCATTCGTTTTTTGCTGCAATTATTTAACTGGACAATGCTTTAAATTGAGAAAATTTGTCAAACTAAATAATGGTGGGGTGGCAGAGCGGCTATGCGTTCGCCTGCAGAATCACAATGAAGTTAGCGAATCTATAAGGGTTCGAATCCCTTCCCCACCTTACGAATAAATGCAAATCTGTGACAGCATTTTTTAGCACACATGAGAGCAGACAGCTGCGCAATATGTCATGATGAATCCTTGCGAGTTAGCATTACCCAACTAAGAGATACTCCCAAATTGACACAAGAGTAACAAGAAACAGGGCCATCAACTAATACAATTACCTTTTTTACAGCTAGCAGATCAAGGAATCAATGGAACAAACAATAAAAATTGACCACTCGTGATGACTTAAGTTGGTCAAAAATAAAAAATTTTTAAATATTATGTATTGGATACATAGTTGTTATTGCCAAATTTAGATCAGGATACTTACTCGGTTCACTTTGCACGATTTGCTTCAAAACTGGAAAAACACCTATTAAAGCACGGAGTATCTTGTAGCGAAGCAGATGTTATAATCGAAGACAGTTCGACCCTGTTTTTTGACAAGCTAAATAATCCTAAAAAGTCATTTCTAAAACTATTCAAAAAGCAAGACCCAATGTCATTATTTATAGAATCCGCTGGCGAAGCGCTTCAAAAGCATATCGCTGAAGCCCAGAGAACTTTTGGATCGTACAAAGCCATCGAAGAGTGCCTAAGATAACTAATTAGTGCAAACATGAGCCTTTGGCGAAATGATACTTCGCAGCTGTGCTCATATTCAATCTTGCAATAATCAGAATAAGCCGGTACCGGCACTATTTTTAGTAAATCAAAATGGGGCCGAAGGGATGTATTCTGTTGTGTTTTCTTTTAACGCAACATTTGAACCCTCGATCCACGGGTGTCATTCTCTAATAAAGCCCTGTTTGTTAGATCTGGAGCCCGTTGCGATGCCTGGCTTCGCTACGACCCCACATTAGCATCGCTTTTTAATGGTTCTAAATTTGAGTGTATAAGTTTTGCGACCTGTCACTGTTATCGTCATCTAAAGTGTCATCTCGAGTTATTCCATTTTCCGACATTGCACGGCTTTGTTGGAAGAATAATAAGCGGAGAATAAAATTGCATCATTCATTAGTATTTATTTGCACATTTTGCAATCATTGTGGATATTGCAAAATTCTACCCTCTTCTTCATATATGTAGCAAAAAATGAAGATTGGGTTAAATTGCAAAATGAGGACTGGCATTATGTTTCCTTGATGTCAAGATTTTTCCATAATTGGATAAAAAGATCATTTAACATTAACCTAAAGATAAAATCCGACATCCTTCCTGTAATTCCCGGAAGGTTATTTGATAGAATGTCAATTTCTTATTTGTCAAGAGACCATTCTGAAAGAGATAAGACGACTTATCATTTTTACCTCACATACTTCAAGCCATTTTGGACTGATTGCCGAACGGAGGGTTATTCTTCAGAGAATTTTGGAATAGCCTATTGGGAAAGGTCTAAGGATCCCCAAACGGATTTAGAGCGAATGAAATATTATGCAGATAAGAATTGTGCAAAAATTTCGCATATTCTTACTCACGAAATTTTGAGAATGAAAGGCGAAAAACGGAAGGTGTATTTTGATATGGTACATGAACTATGGGATAAACATGTGTATGAAACCATTCCATTCCAGTATTTCAATAATAAATTTGAGCAAGTTACAAAAAATGAATCGTATAGCTTTGTTACAATAGATCCCAAGAGAATCAATAATTGAATTGAATGTCCATTTTTGAATCGATTTGGCAATCAGGCAAATTGACAGAGTTATAAAAGCTGGGGCTATGTGCTCATTAGCAGGAACGTTTATCTTGGTTTTGCTGGTTTTAGTAATAATAATATTTCCTGTTCACAAATCTTGCATCAATAACTCGGATTGCGAATATTCCTCGTCAGCTCCTGGCATGTTAAGGAGTGTAGTTTCTCCTCAAACTCTGGTCATATCTCTGCTCACTATTGCTGCAGGTATCTTGATGTTTAGGTTTGGTACTTGGTACAAACTAAGAAAGCAAAGGCTTGATTCCAGTACATAGTATTTGTCGCAAAAATGATATTGTCAAAGATACAAAAAGTCCAACGTCACCAATAGAATCGTTAGAATATAAAAAAATAGATTACAATATTTTCATTCCGGGATTCATGATTTTTTTATCATCAAATATGAGTTTTATTTGTTTGAAAACTTCATACATTGTTTCACCATACATCAAAGGTACAAATTTAGTCCTAATCATTCCATCTCCATGCTCTCCTGAAATGGAACCTCGTACTTTTGTGATATAGCTAAAAACTTCAGAGGCTAAAACATTCATCAATAAATCAGAACGACTTGAACTCAAATCCATAAAAGGGCGAAGGTGTAAATTCCCATTGCCAGCATGACCATATACCACGTAATCCAAATTGTGTTTGGCAAGTATTTTTAAGAGAAAGACTAGATAATAGTATAGAATATCGGGATTGACTACTGTGTCTTCTATGATGCCCGCAGGTTTTCTGGATCCAATTCCTTTTTTCATGGCGATATTCATTGAATTCTTTCTTTCGTTCCATGCCCTATCCACGCTTTTTTGATCGTAGCCACTTTCAAGAATTTTTACTCTGTTATGCATTGCATGTTCAAAATTGGAAACTTTGTCATAGATAGAATTATCATTTCCATAAAATTCAATAAACATGATACATGCGTTACTATCTCCGGAATCACCACCGCTCCACCCTTCCAAGATACTCCCCCTATCCAATAATTCCATCGCAACAGGTTTATATGCAAGAATTGATGGTACAGCCATGGCAGCGTCTAAAATATTTTCAAATCTAAGTATTACAAGGCACTTTTTTTCTGGGATGTCCAAAATGGACAGTTTACTGCTCGTCACGACCGCTAAACTTCCTTCCGATGCAACGAATATTTTTTGTGGGTTTACTTTATTTTTTTCATAGATAGCATCTATACGGTATCCGCTTGAATTTTTGTTCACATTAGGATAATAACTTTTTAGATCAATACTGAGAGATGAAATAAATTTTAACATTTTACTAACTTTTTCATCATACTCATTACAATCAGCATACCCCAATATTCCATTCCCATACACCACCTCGACATTCTGAACGTAATTGATAACACTTCCGTAACCCAATCCATGCGGACCGCTTGAATTGTTGGATAACATTCCTCCAATTGTGCAGTAGTTACTACTAGCAGGATCAGGTGGAAGAAATTTGCCTTTTTTTGCAAGCTCCTTATCTAATATCGCTTTAACAACGCCCGGTTGGGCGATGACGTAGTTATTCCCAATTTCCAGTATTTTGTTCATTTTTTTAGTAAAATCCATTATAATACCCCTGGATAATGATTGGCCTAATAGCCCTGTACCAGCCCCCCTGCAAGTTATTGGTATGTCCCGGGAAGAGGCGTAGCTGCATATTTCCTGTATTTCGTACTTGTCTGAGGGGAAATTTACTGCCATAGGTCTAACACAACAATGGCTAGCATCGACAGAATAGATTGTCCGTGTCCAATCGTCTTCAAATATATTAGATATTCCAGAAAGTTCTGAAATATCGGGCTCTACCATAAGTAACTTAACTACGCTAAGGAGATTTTAAGCAATTTGGAAATGAGAGTTAAAGAAAATAGGACAGTCACATTGAGATTTCTTTTTCTGGTCTTGACTTTTTGCCCTTTATTTTCCTGTAAAACCAAAGTTTTAATGCAAAGTATGCGCCGTAGATTACTGTCCTTGTTTTCATACAACAAATTAATTCAAACTGATATTTATTATTTTTATTACATTCGCACATACAATTCGGGAAGATAAGCTTATGTGAAGTTATCAGGTTGATACCGGTTTTTGCCAAACTCTACTTTGTTTGTTTATTTTGTAATCGTTATTGTGTTTGACTCTTGAGGAATTATTGTATGTTCTGCTTGAACAACAATTCTATTTGCGCCTTCGATCAATATTGGATAAGCATGGACATTTTTCTTTTTTATCAGTGTCTCAAGAAACGACAATGCCTCTTTTTCTTCATATTCTTTGACAATCCATCTTAGAGCAAATGGCAGGGTCTTGAATTTATTCCATAAATATTCAAGAAATTCGTCTAGTTTTAGGTCCTTTGTTCGTTTACGCGAAGCAAGCCCGTAAATGTTTCTGACTCTACCTTCGTAAACAATGCCCTGACCATCCTTTGTGGTCACAAATGGTTCTATTGCATATACGTTATTTATTGACAAGTTGAAGGAGTGTCCTATTGTCCAAATGTTTGGGATTGACTTTCCAGCATGAATGGTATATCGTTCAAGAGAATGTCCGCTTAAGTTTTGAATCGGTTTACACCCATATTTTGTGATTGTTTTTTCTATTATCCTACCTATGTCAGAAACTCTTGTGTTTGACCTAGCAATACTGATTGCCTCATCAAGAGCCTTTTGAGCAATATCAATTAAATTTTGATATCTGGTATCATAACTCACTGTCACTGCGGTATCAGCAATATATCCATCAATATGAACTCCTACGTCTATCTTTAGTACGTCGCTATTTTTGACCGTTATTGGATCGTTAGGTACTGCGGTATAATGAGCCGCTATGTCGTTCAAACTAACATTAACGGGAAAAGCTGGTTCTCCGCCTCTTTTGAATATCTCTTGTTCGGTGTCATTGCATATATCGCTGAGAGTTCTGCCAGTATGATCCTGTGTCCTTGCATATTCTCTTACTTCAGAAGCTATTTTGCCGGCTTTGACATAGTTCTCAAAGATCTCCAACTCTTAAATTTCAAAGTTGAACATATTTAGAGATATTGATGAACTCCATGGTGGATCGAAACCTGAACTCGCCTGCAAGTGAAATGAAGCATTACTATTGCTCTGACCCCAAGTAATTTAACAATGAATATCTCAAAGTTAAAATTATACTTGGAATATGGCAATTGCTAAACTAAACCATTTCAGATACGGGGCCGTTGTCTAGCTTGGTATGATGCCAGCCTTGGGCGCTGGAGGCCGCCGGTTCGAATCCGGCCGGCCCCATTTTCTCTAGTTACTAAGAAGTAGTATTAAACTAGATTAAAGTACTTTTTACTTTGATTAATTTCCAGCGGTTAGAATCTACTAATTGTACTTAAAGTCAACCGTAGCTGGAATAGAGTACTCTAAGTTTATCTTTGAGTCTGCTTGCCAATCTGTCCGAAACTTTTTTCTGATATGCATCAACATTTAGTGGGTTTTTTTGTGTAAATAAGAATGGTCCGTACGCGTAACTGTTATTGGGAGTCGGTATTTCAGGTTCCGCTGACGAAATTAAGGAGGTGATATAGGAACTAAAAGCATTGGTGTCTTCATCTTCACCAACGTTGGATAAAATCTTTCCAATTTTATTTGGATCCAATTTTCTATACCCAAAAGGCATATGGGTGCTATCATTGTATTTGACCGGGTCCACATCAACCTTTGTTCCCACTATCAATGGATCAGGCTTGTAGATAGAATCTATCTTCAGTTGCCATACCTCATTGGGGCTACTTACAATAGCATCGTAAAAGTTTCCGTTCAGTTGAGATACAGAAACAGCAAATTTCCAATTGCGAGAATTAGCGGAATACCTCTCAAAAAGATTTTTTGTGAGGCTGTTTCCTTCTAGTATATCCAATTAATATGAAATTTAGCAAACCGCAAATAAGAGTTTTCTTATTTGTTCTATTATCGTCATAAAAAAAAGTTAGGTGTCCAATAATAGACCTAACAATATTAGACATATTCGCCAACCAAATCTATGGTTTTGTCTGGCTTCTAAATATTAGTCGACCTCACATATAACATCAATCTCTACAACGCTGTCAAGCGGAAGGCTATTGACCCCGACGGCGACTCTAGTGTGTCTTCCTTTTTCTCCAAAAACCTCAACCAGAAAATCTGATGCTCCATTGATAACTTTTGGGTGATCTTTGAATGAGGTATCACTATTTACGTAACCACTTACCTTCACAAATTTGGATATTTTTTCTAAATTATTCAAATATTTTCTTAAATGCTCCAGTGCGTTTATTGTGCATTGTTTTGAAGCATCCATCGCATCATTGATAGAGACCCGACTTGACACTTTGCCTACATACTTCTCTGGCAACGATCCAGCGACTAGTGGAATTTGTCCTGATACAAAAATCAACTTACCGCTCTGCAAAATAGGAACATATGAACCAATAGGTTGTGGGGGTCCCGATAACCTTATACCAATAGATGCTAATTTTTCTTCAATCATCAATCCCAATACGATAATTCAAGTTTTTATTTATTTGCTGTTTCCTGCATTTAAGTACATAATCAATCCAAATACTTTTATGTACTTGTGTAAGTTACTTTGTTGATGTCAGCCCACGACGACAAGATTCATTCTACAGGAGGATACTTCCATATGAAGGGTGTAGCCTGGAGTATACTAGTAATGGGCCTATCTTTATCTGGAGTTATTATTGCGTATGTAATGTTTGGTCACATAGGACCGTCTTTCTCTGCGGAAAGAATTAATGTTCAACAAGCAGAGCTACGAGACGAATATGGATTGCCCAAACATGAAGTAATAAAGAATCAAAGCATTTTGTTAACACCTCCGTCTCTAAGAGATATTAACCAAACTACAACTGGCTAGATTGTAAATAACGTAGAAGGCAATCATTATAATTCAGAAAAATTCTTTTCAATGATAGTCCAATCTTAATGAATAAAACATTATTACATATCGTTGCCCATTATTTTGCTAGTTGAAAAATTGTGAAATATGTGGCTCTAGGTTCGGGAATAGATCGTGTGTCATATGTTCTAAAGTAATTTGCTCATCATGTACAAACCGCAACGGAACACGATGTACAAAATGTAGCTCTGTCAAGGTAGAAAAGTCTTCTTTTCTCAAAAGGAACCTGCCGTACATAGCGCTAATCGTTGCGATGTGGTTCTTTGTCTCCGGACTGTATCCTTTTCCTTACTTTATGGCGATTGGGGCACCAGTAGACATGGCCATTGTTCAACCAGTTCTAATTGCAACAACTGTTATGACTATTCCGTTTATTTTTATGCTGTTTGCGTGGAAAAAGCGGTCAGAGAGGATGAGATCAGAATAGGTTTATTGTAGAATGAAATGATTTTTATTTATAGGGATTATAGATATATGTTATGGTTGGGACTGGACTTAACGGCGAGGTAATTTCCGGAATATCTCTGACATTATTTGGCATCATGTTATGGGTTTATGGCACAGTTAATCAGGTAGCGGCAGTTTTGATCCCTGCTGACATGATTATTATTGGGATTGGAATTGCGGTCATAGTCGTGGGTATATTTACAAATAGAAAAAATGCAGTAATTCATTCGGAATAATCCTACAATTCTAATTTTATTCGACTTTAGTTTAAGATTTTAAAGATCTTTTTATCTGATATTGTCTGAAATTGAGTTTTAGACAAGAAAATTTTAATAAAAGTAGTAGAATACACTAGTAACTATGAAAAGAATAGAGGCAATTATACCGCAGTCAAAAATGTCTGATGCGTTTTCTGCATTGAAAGAATTGAACATCGGTGGTTTTACGTATTATGATTCAAAAGGAAGAGGACAAAATCCCCCAGCAGCGGTGCATTCAGGAAGGGGAACTTCTCTTTATACCCCAGAATTTAATCCCAATTTAACTATCTTTACTGTTGTAGAAGATTCGCTTGTTGAACAAGTAGTAAACAAGATACTAGCAAGTACTAGTACAGGCCTTGCCGGAGAAGGGAAAATTTTCATCTCAGACATAGACCAAACGATAGATATAGGTACAAAGTCTAAAGACAAGCCATAACCTGCTTTTTTAGTGTCGGTTCAGAGATAATAATATAGTAATTAAAATTAATTTTCCTTCTTTCTTTCATTCAATAAGGATTCCAAGGCCTGACTAATATTCAGTGTTCCCTTTCGTCTAGCGTAGTCTTCAAGGAAATGGATTTCATTTTCCGAAAAGCAGACGTACATGTTTCTTTTTGAACTAGTCATAATTTTAAATCCTTTCCCCAATCTAATATATCTTTCTACACCCTACTAAAGCTCACTGCAATTGCCAAACTTTGGTTACTGCATTTCCTTTTTGATTTACTTCATTTGCAAATATACCAACCGAATCTGAAAGTTCACTAAATACACCGCTTGAAGGATTGAAGAATATCATTCCATGATTTCTAAAATACCCGTCGGTACCCATACTGCCCACGCCTTGAATTCTATAAGTTGCTAGTTCACCTTTCGAATTCATTATCATTCCCTGTCCATGAATCGTAGACGATCCATTTGCGCCGGATTCAATCATCACAGTTCCAAAGTCTGAAAAATTGGTAGTTGCCCTATAGTTACCGCCGCCTACATATGATACCTCCATTGTCGGTTTATCGGGTTCAGGTATTCTCATTCCTGTGCCCGTGCTGAAGCTAACCATGATAAGATTACCAATAGATGCTGTAACATTTTCTGGATGAAGTGTCGGATCAACCATCATTTCTGATGGACGAGCAAATAGCAATTGATGTGAGATAGCTGTATAGATAATTACCCCTGTTAGCAGAATCGTCATAACGATTGTTGATTTTGAACCACAGTCAAATGTATTATTCAATGTCACATTTACTTGTAGGTAAATATTTTATAAATGAGTTTCCTCCGACCGTGTTATTAGATCCATAGAAATCCACCCCGAAAAATGCAGCCTAAAACCAAAAGAAGTTTTCAAAAAGACAAGTAGAACAATGATAAATAGACATAGAATTTAATTATGTTTAGGTATTTACCGCCTTCAAATTTGAAATCCAAAATAAAATATTGTCCTTTTCTAATTTAGATATTTCAATACCTGCTTGTTTTAATATTTCAATACCGTCTTCGGGATAAGAATCAAGAATGACTATCTTAGCAATTCCTACACTAATAGCCATCTTACTGCATTCTAGACAGGGTGAAAATGTTGAATAGAGCGTAGAGCCTTTAGTACTTCCTGTCGTAAAAAGCGCACATTGCATTATTGCGTTTGCTTCTGCATGAGTACAGTAACATCTTTCCAGATTTTCACCAGATCTTATTTTGTTATTCTGCTTGTCAAGGCATCTTGGACAACCTCCGTCGAAACAGTTTTTGATACCAGAAGGTGTGCCGTTATAACCGGTAGCTATTTGTCTATTTTCTTTGACTATTACACAACCAACTTGACGACTCAAGCAATTTGATCGTAACTTAGCTACCTCTGCTTGAAGCATGAAATACGTATCCCAATTAGGTCGGCTTGTCATCTTCTAAAGAGGTGATTTATGAATATTTAACATAATCGCTGGTTAGAATTGAAACAAAAATATCTTTCAATATCATTGCCGTCGTTATTTTTCAAAACTTTCAACAGGACCCGAGAGCCCCATTTCTCTAAGCAGCCGCTGAAATTCTTCCTTGTCTCCGTTAACAATGATCCTAATTCTCCCTAGACCACTTTTTCTTAAGATGTTCTGTGATTTGAGATAATGTTTGATTTCTTTTACTGCATTAACGGCAGGATCAATGATCCTAATTGAAGGATACATAGATACCAAATGTGACTTAATGAATGACAAATGGGTACTTGACAATACCAGGACATCCAGATTCGTGTCCTCTATGCCTTTAAGAATCCGTGACAAGCAATTAGATGTGTAACTATTATCTTGAAGGAAAATTCCTTTCTCAATTATTTGTATTATCTCCGACGCGTCGAATTTAGTAACAAAAATGTCCTGAGGTACATCCGACTTTATTTGTTCGTCTAATTGTTTGCTTTCTATGGTCCCTCTGGTGCCAATTATTCCAATATGTTTACGTTTTGTAATTGTTGAAGCCTCTTTCAGTGGAATAGAGACGCCTATAACCGGAATATGGCTCATCGATTTTATCTTGTTTAATATTTGAATGGAAGGGGTGATAGAAGCGACTACAATCATCTTTGGAGCGAAGCTGACGAGGATTTTGATGATATCTGCCATTATTTGCTCCAGTTCAAGGATCGATTTTTCGCCGTATGGAAAATTTTTTTTGTCTGCAAAATAAATAATATTTTCTTTTGAGATCTGACTCCGCAAAAGTCTAATCACAGATAAAGATCCTAATCCAGAATCAAAAACTGCTATAGATTTGGTGTGTGCTATCAAGTGTCATCTTCATCTTTATTGATTGCCATCCCAATTTATATCATAATAAACTAACATGAGTAGGACGCATATCAGTGTCGGAAAAATATATCAACATTTCAGCAAGGGATCAATGTCAGGTTGGTTTGCTCTATAATCTCAAACTAATCTTACAGGTGAATACAATTTTTAAATTCGATTAACAAATCGGACAAAGTGAAACAAAGCTCTTGCTATTTATCGTATCAAGCTAAGGTATGAACTTACGAGCACTTCATCGACTACTCCCTGTACTACCGTTGGAGTACCGTTTGATAATCCAATGTCCATAGCTACTGCACTTAATGGTACTTCAAAATTTGAAATAATATCTTCATTTTCAGTTTCAAAAATTTTCTGGATGTTCCCGTTTGTAATTTCATAACAACCGATCTTACTTATCCTCCTGAATCCTGCACCCCCTATTCTGCCTCCTGCAGAGCCTCGTGATTCTTCAACACCTAAAATGAATATGGTGTTATTATTTTTTTTACTCAGATCAATATCATTTTTACACACTACTATTTTTCTTGACCCATCGAGGAACACTAAGTCCAATAACTGGGAATTATCTTCCATGGTAATTGAAACATTCAGAATTGCAGAAATATATCATTTTTGATATCTCGTATAATCTGAAATTTCTACTGATTTCAAAAATCATTAGTTTTTATCTTTCGTATTAATTCTAGTATCGTATCAACATCGTTGGATTCGGGAAATTTTTGTAGGTATAGATTAAAAAACTCAAGCGCTTGCGAATAACTCTTTTTGTGTAAAAATACCATTCCTTTATCTCTAAGACTGTTTTGATCATCTATGTTGATATCCAATATCATCTCATTAACAAGTTCTGCACTATCCAAATCCTGACACTCAAAGAAGCTCGTCTTCAAATTGTTTAACACACGTATGATTACATCTGGATTTGATGCCTTGGCCACTAATTTTCTGGTTAAAGCAATGTTCATTTTAGGATAAAAATGATCCAATAGTTCTTTTAGGGAGTAATCATCCATTATTCTCCCTTCGTTAAATGGATCAATTATTATCTCATTTGCTTCATCATCCAAAACATATTTTACCATAAAATGGGACGGAAAATTTACTGGATAGAGAGCAAAGTTAAGTGAATTGGCCAGTTGAATGTATAGAATCGACAAGGCAATAGGATTTCCCGTCTTTCTCTTAACAACAGTATTGAGCAAACTGTTTGAAGGATTGTAATAATCATCTCGATTCCCCTTAAAGTTTTCAACCTTGTACAATTGATGATTTATTCTCTCGATCAATTGAGTAGGCCTAAATTCAGATGAGTTTTTCATAGACTTCGCAATCTCTCTGCCGATATCACCAATCTTTGACAATTCATCGTCAATGACTAAATCACCATATGCAACAATCCGTGAAATATGTAGTGCATACTCCGCCAATTTTGAAGGATCGTTTATTGCCATTTTACTGACAACACTGGCATGCCAATCGTTCAGTGCTGTTTCAATTTTATTAGTCATTGATTAGTTGAATTATTTGTAAGCTTGAATATATAATTTTGATAAACAGAGAAAATGAATGCCATGAAAAGCTTCGTGATTTTACTTGACCGAAATATTGAATGGAATGAAAAAAATTGACCGAGTATAAATGATACGATTGACTTTTCATTCATAAATAAGGTGGGTGGAGGAATATTGCGTTTCATTTACGTTCCTGCGGTAAAACGAGAATGTCTAAAAGAAACACACAGGATCGCTGAATTGTCTTCGCTGATGTAACTTCATCTGGCACCAGAAATATATAATCAATTGCAGGCGAAATTGAAGATGTTGCCTTTACTACCAATCTGATGGACTTTGAGATTCTAAACTTTGCTAGATGTAACATCGGTTAGTGTATATACTAGGGTTATCTTCTACATTTGTGAAATTTACAACAACACAATTTACTCATTTAGAGAACCTTTTATAACACAATTGTTGTGGGAAACCTCAGGTAAATCAGATATCGCTGGGAAAATCCTACACATCTCCTCGTGCTTCTTTATGAATATAAGTCCTGACTCTGCGGTCCTGTATAAACCTGTGATCTCAGAATACTGCATTAATTTCCTATCAACGGCAGTCATCAAATAACGTGTTAACTGAGAATGTGATACTCCTGCATTTATCATAATAGTAGTTTTGTATTCCCAATTTGAAACTGCCGCATTAAGGATGGCAGCCATTATTTCGATCTCTGAACGATTCTTCATTTTAGAACATGAAGCTAGTTGCAGATTTGGATAAAAACTAAGTAGATAAGTATGACTATTTTCTGGATTGATAAATATTGACAAAGAATGTCTGTATTCTCATAAGCAGGCTACTATTTCACATATTTCAATGCAAATTCGATTGATCAAAAATAGTTAATTCTTTGTCCATCCTTGTCTCTATAAGAGATACCAAAATCCAGCATATTTGAGAGTTGTTTCCCACTAAAAACTGTTCCATCCCGACAAACCAGCGAATCATCAATACAACAACTTCCACAAATACCTATTCCACATTTCATATATCTCTCCAGACTTACCTGGACTGGTATTGAAGTTTCATTGGACAAATCAACTACTTTTCTCATCATTAGTTCAGGACCACACGTATAAACGCAATCAAAGGCATTCTGGTGTAATACTTTACTCATCACTTCGACGGTTGTTCCTCTAATTCCATAACTACCATCATCCGTACAAATTTTTAGTGATGAATCAGTGTCTTTAATGATTTTTCTTGCGATATTCTCAAAGAAAACTTCGCCTTTTGTTCTTGCGCCTATTATCACAGTACTTTGAATTTTCATCCTCCTTGCATAGCAAGCCAATCTCATTAAGGGCACGAGTCCTGTTCCCCCTCCTATTAACAATATTTTATTGTAAGTTTTTTTCAATGTGTAACTGTTGCCGTATGGACCTCGTAAACCAACAAGTTCACCGGTCTTCCTCTCAAATAACGCAGTTGAGCCAACTCCAGATTTTCTTATTGTGACCGCTGCGTAACCATCCTTAGAATTTATCATTATACTCATTGGAATCTCCTCGATGCGAGGAATCCATATCATTAGGAATTGTCCTGGTTTCGCAGTGTGGCTTAAACTATCTTTAAAAACCAAAGTTTTGACGGTAGGAGTTTCGACAATAGTCTGCTCAATCCGAACTATTCTCCTGTTTTCAATATTTGTGGGCAATTCCTATTATCTCTCTAATATTCTTAAGTCCTTTCTTTTCAACATAATTTTTTAAATCTTTAGTGATCCGATTGAAAATTTTAGGGCCGCAGGAACCTAATACGCTACCTATCTGTACAGCAGATGCCCCTGCCATCATGTACTCAATGACATCTTGCCACGACGAAACGCCGCCACATCCTATCACAGGTGCCTTAATACTTTTAGAGATTTCATAGACACACCTCACGCCGATCGGTTTTATTGCAGTTCCTGACAATCCGCCGACTCGATTACTCAGAATTGGCATCATTGTTTCTATATCAATAGTCATTGCCCTCAGTGTGTTTATGGCAGTGATGAGATTAGCACCTGCATCTATTGCTACTCTTGCAAGTTCAACAACATCAATCGATCCAACACCCACTTTGACAGAAATTGGCTTTTTCGTGTTCATCCTCACGGTCTTTACAATCTTGTTTACCGCCTCTGGATCGTCACCGACTTCCATACCCATTTTAGAAACATGAGGACACGAGAGATTGATTTCATAACCTAATATGTTCAGCGAATCGAAAACTTTGACCATCCTTGAAAATTCCTTTTCTGAGGAACCGACGAGGCTAATCATTATTGGGATTTTCTTATTTTTAGATAATTCTTTTGAAAAGGCATCAACACCAGGATTTGAAAGGCCCACTGCATTTAGATAACTTCCGCCCCCAAGCGGAATTACAGTAGGATTTCGATATCCTTTCATAGGATTCACACTGATAGACTTGGTTACAACTCCACCTATATTCTCATCATACAGTCTTTCGAAAATACTTTGAGATATTCCGAGAATTCCTGAGGCAAGTATCGTTGGGTTCCGAAGATGTATTTTATCTATTTCAACAGAAAGATTATAGTTTTTATCATTAATATCCAAGTATAGCTAAATAATTTGAATCATGGTTATTTAATCTAAATTATAACCCTCGTATTTATGATTTAACAGAACAGAATGAAATCTTTATTAATTAATTGCATTCTCTACTTTTAAATTTTACCAACAATTTTAGTTAGTATTGCAAAGGTAATTTTCTTCAAATCAATATACATGCGGTTGTTTTTTCTTTCAAGTAAACTAAGGTAAGCCATGTTCTTATATTAAATTTCACCAATATGGTTTGCTTCAACAATTCGAGAAAAGATCCCGGTGGGACATGTTTATCAATCGATTTGGTTTCTCGCCATTTCGTCCCACTGGGTTATTCATCATAATCTATTTCCAGCCTTTTCCATAATTGGGGCAGTCTTTGTTTGTACATGTCCTATGATAATCCAGCCGATGACGGCACTTGAAACAAAATGGACCGGGCGGTGCCCAGGGTGGCGCATTGGGTTGGTTTCTAAACATAGTTCAATTGCACGTATCACGTTTTTAAAGATTCTCAGAAATATTGTGAGGCACTTTTTCTACGAATATCACGAATAAGATCAAATAATTTTAAATATCAAGCATTTACATTTTTTGCATTCTGACAGGTTATTCTTGGGTACCTTTCGGAAATGATGTAGTCTTCGATGTCCACAGACGCACTTGTCAAATTGACTCAATGAAACTTTGTTTAGATTTCCCATTTATTAAAAGTATATTCACCTCTCCTGCCCTTCGTAGTGTTTTAGGTTTTAAATTCATTAATCGATCATAAAGAACTATGGGCCGAACAGTTCCTTCGTATAGACTTGCATCAGAAAGAGAAAGGAGAAAGTGGAAAATATTCAGTCAAAGTTTGGACAAAAAGGATAGAAAGATGTTTGATGAAATGATGTCTTATTCACGACTGTACAATTCTGCCGGTAGTAATGCTTGCAGACCTATATTGATTCACCCGATTCTTATGTCTATTATTTTTGAACATTATAAGCAATTAAGAAAAATAGCAAAAGATGATAATAATATTATTGAGTAATTATTTTTCTAGAAGATGCTTTACTAATTTTTAATAGACAAGTTTGTTTCTATTCTTGACATGACCAACGGAAACCAAAAACGGAAAAAAACACATATTAGCACGCTGCTAGAAAGGATCGAAAAATTGCCCGAATTGCCGGTCGAGTTATTTGAGGCTGACGGAAAATTAAATTATTCGGATAAAGTCCCACTTATAACAGTACGACCTGGCAAATTTTCACCATCGAAGAAGCCATTAACTCCAACAAAACTTGTTAAATATAGACCCTCCTGGACCATAAATTTCTATGCCCTGACGGTTACATATCCAAAAGTAGTCTGTCAACCCCCTATTGTTGATCCCACGGTTGATCAAATTAATTCCGAGGCGCTCTTTGAACAGAAAGATGTAGGGGGATCAAGCGAACTTGAATCGGATCTCGAGATCATTTCAAAGAAAGAACGGTTCTATAAACTCACGGGACTAAAAGACAGAAAATTTCAATCTCCTTGGTGGTGTTCGGTAAAGTTTGGTCCCTGGACGGCATTTGTCACAGAAGAGATTAACTGTAACACCGCCATACCTACTTACTGGACTCTAACGATAGGCGAAATACCAGAATTCATATTGACTTGGTATGGAACTTGGGATGATATTCCGCCACATCCTTCCTTGCGACTCTTCCCAGTCTTACCCTTGACGTTTTTCAAGCAGAAAACTGGTTGTTGCCCTGGTTATATGTATTGCATTGATTCACAGTCTTGCAAACTCAAGTGTCCTGATCCGGTCATCCCAGTATGACAACCCTCTATATACCAATAAATGACTGACTCACATCAAACCAAATTTATATTTTGTAATCGTTTATCTAATTCACTTTTATGTTTCTGGTAACAGGGATCCTATTGAATAATTAATTAGTTCCTTTATTAGTATCAAACTACAATAGTTACAGTATATGAATAACTTACAAAGGTTAAAAGACAGGGAAGACAAGTATGATGATAGTAACGACAAACTAAAGACTATCGTTTTATCAAAGCAGAACTATGATAGATTAAAGGAATTTGGATTTTGCGGCGACAGTTTCAATACTGTTATCGAAAGGCTATTAGACAAAGTGGAGGGTATCTAATTGTCTACTAAACTAGAAACGAAAGATACAAAACAAAAACTAGAATTAGAGACTTGGGCAGGTAGAACAATACAAGCATACAAAGATCAAGCAGCAAAGGCAGGACTAGTATTAAGTTCAGCAGATGAAGGCCAGGATAGTGGTGACTTTCCAGATAGACCATATTTTACGCTGAAGCGTTTTAGAAGAAACATAGCAATAACAAAAAATCATAAAAAGATAGTGACGAGTATGGCAAGGCAACTTGTCAATACAAGAAATGAGAAAAATAGACCTGCCAAAAAAGAGTATCTAACCTACCGAGGATATTACAGCGGCCTAACTCACAGAGGAGAAGAACATCATGCAGATTTTGAAATTGGTAGATATGAAAAACCAAAGATAGTACCCAACGGAAATCTAACATATAATCAAAAAACAGGTGAACCTATTGGTCCAGAGAAGATATTGTCAGGTTCTGAAACTGTTTACACAATTGAAGTTCCATCCTCAAAGTCTGCTTTCAAAGATTCAATTTGAGAATTTTCTATCGGGATTTTCTTCTCTAGTTTTAATTTTAGTCTGTTTTCTTCGTTAATTGTTAAGAGATTCACTGCTTTCAAATATTCATTTAACATTTCTTGTTCAGAAGGTTTGTAATATGCACTTGCCAATCCTATTTTATGGCCTAACAACATTTCTCTAATTTCAGGATTTAATTTGGAGTTCACCAGTTGAGTAGTGAAGAATTTGCGAAAACCATGTAAGATTGGAACCTCTTTTCTCTTGTAACGGTTCTTGGTATTAACAGTCCGAAGTCCACAATGTCTTATAAAATCTTCAAGCATGGTAGGAATTGAATCCTTACCAAACGGTTTACCTGAAAAACCTTCA
>DATIFZ010000001.1:0-35159 GCA_035454925.1 Nitrososphaeraceae archaeon | reverse complement strand
AATATTTTCAAAAATGGTAATTTATTTTACTAATTTTTTATATGTTTTAGAGAAAGAAAATAAAAAAAATAAGTCTTTTTTTAACTTACATTTATAGATTTTGTCTGAAAGGCTTCATTCATTGTAAGATATTCATCTAGTCTCATCTTGATGTCGTCTGGTTGAGTATCATCCATACCGGAAAATCCAGCGTTAAATGAAATCTTGCTTCCAGACACCGACACATTGTCAATTTCCATGTCTGCGTAGATATTGGCCAACTCATCTACCCATGCCTTTCCTTCATCTTGGTTTATTCCGCTAGCATCTATTGTTACTTTATACATCTTTGTCATTCAAATACACCTAAAGAAAAGTTGGATTGGATATTAATAAAGTTGACGCATTTATTTTGAAAGCTTTGCATATGGATTTAAACCCTAATCTCCCATTAGTTATTCCGAACTGATATTTTGGGCTAAGCTTCTTCAATTCCCCAGTATTTTATCAATTCCTTTTCGAACTTTGAGAATTGATCATTGCTTAGGGGGTCTCCGCAATTTTTGTGAGATGGAACAACTTTCATTCCATATAGCTTAAAATCGACTTCATAGAAATGAACGCTAGGACAATCACACATGTGTTTTTTTGATTTGCGCATCTCTTATTAGTTTATCTAAATTATTAGACGACTAGATAGCAAAAAGCTAGTTGTGGATTGGCGATGCTAAAAGTTTATGAGTGCGAATCTCAATTTAACAAAACTATGGGCAAATTTCAATTGTCATTAGGCAAACCAATTATTGTGTTTGCGTTATTTTCAAGCCTTTTACTAATTTCGCAGTCTGTAATGAACAGAGGATTAGCGCAGGCAGACAATTTGTGGTACGTCGGTGATGGAGCGAAAAAGGACATGTATGTAACATATAGAATCCAAGATCAAGATACAAACGCGGGTCGTCCGTTTCAAATGACTATTTATTTTAAAGATTATAATGAGACTGGAAAATATTGGATAGCTCCAACATTTGTCGTAGACGAGGGCCGTGTTTTCAACGGAACATTTTATCTTAGTGACCTTGATTTAACTGCTCTAGGATCATCTAAAGTTCCTGCTGATATGACAAAATATAGGAGCGGATATTCAAATTCCCTTAAATGGCTTTCATCATTTGTTTCAAAACCGGGTCAATCACTAAGCGCACAGTATTGGGGCAAAATAGCATCAATTGGTGGGTCCCCAATAGCTCCTTCTGGAAAAGCTTCTGTTACCGTACCTGCGGGAACATTTGACACTACTAAAATTTTATGGCATAAGGGAGTTGATAATACTATTTGGATAAAAGATGGATTTCCATATCCGGTAAAGGCACAGACGTTTGCCGATATTACCACAGGCAATCCACCAATTCAATTTGCATTTGACTTGCTTGCGACAGGACAAGGCCAACCAAAGCAACCCCAAAGCCAAGAGACAATCGCCGTACCACCGTTACAGCAGAGAACTGAGCGTGGAACATACATTATTAAATTGATTTGGGAGCCTACTACGATAAAGGCTGGCAACAATACTAAATTTGGAATTATATTCATGGATGACAAGCAAAACGTTATCAACGAAGTCGGATATAATTTTGCAGTAGTAGATGCTACCGGTCAACTAATTTATGGAAAAGACAATCAGCTTGCAAGTGATGGAACTGCAGTACAAAATGTTATCTTCCAAAAGACAGGGGATGTTACTGTAAAGGTATTGATTACAACAGCCGGGTCAGGTGCCCCAAGTACCTTCGTTGAATCTGGTCAATTTGATTTGACTGTCCAGTAATCTTTTTTCTTTTTTATTTTTATTTTCAAGTCTTCTTTACAGCAATAGCGATAATTAGAGATGAGTCCGAAAAAAACAATCTTTGTAGCTACAGGGATATTTGCCGGAATTGGAATTTTGGTAAGCATAGTAATAATTGCTATTAACGGTGGATTTTCTGGAACTGTTGGCGGACCTTCTATATTCAATCCACCGACATCAAAAGACCTGTGGACACTGGGTAGTAACATAGCAGATGGAATGAATTTGACATATTCGCTAACAAGCAATACTGGGGAGAACAAACCAAATCTCATAGATTCTATAGTGTCCATGAGATTTCATAACATGGGAGAGAAATGGAATGTTGATTTTAAAATACAAAATGGTAGCAACAATAACAATAACAACGGATCAGAGATTCATGTAAATTATTCCAAAAATCAACTTTTAAGGACGGATCCTATTACCGAACAAGATAACAAGTTTATTCAACCAATTGAAGCCTCAGTGCTGGCGATTCGCGACATTGCCAGGGAACCAAAGTATCTCGTCGTAGGAGCTGTTTGGGACAAAAGATTTACCGGCTCCAATACGATTGATGCAAAAATACAAAGCAAGGATACGATATCTACTCCTGCCGGTACATTTGATGTTTATTCACTACAATACAATATTGGAAATTCATTGAGCACAATCTACATCAATAGGGATTTGCCACTTCCTATAAAGGCGCAAGTTTTTGGCGACAATAACAAACTATTGTACGAATATCAATTGCAAAGCATAGCAAGATGAATCTAAATTGAATATTAAAACAATGTCAGATAACAATTTATTATGTTAACGTTATGACCATTACCAAATGATTGAAACGCTGAAAACTGCATGCTTGGAGGTTAGAAAAGCTGTCAAAGGCCTAGTTGGAACACCTGAAGGTAACACAAAAATGGGTCAGGGAGCTGGAGGAGATATTTCAAGAAAAATAGATATAGTAGCTGAAGAAAAAGTTATAGAAACTATAAAAAAATCTGGTAGTAATCCTACAATAATCGGCGAAGAATGTGGTACCATAGAAGGTAATGATAAAGGTTATATAATTATGGATGCAATTGACGGAACAACTAACGTTACCAGATCCATACCATTTAATTGCTGCTCTCTAGCCTATGCTACTGATTCAAAGCTGAGCTCTGTCGTAGACGCAGCTATTATAGATATTACAACAGGAGATCTTTATTATGCGTCAAAAGGCAAAGGTGCATATTTGAATGGCAACAAAATAACAGTTAGAAAATCTGACAAAATTAAGCAAGAAGAAATCATTGCTGGGATCAATATATCTGGCGTTTCCCAAGAATTATTACATTCAATAGGTCCATTTATTTCAAAACTAAATCATATTAGGGTCTTTGGCGCAAATGCGCTAGAACTGTGTTTTCTTGCTAGAGGCTACTTGGACCTGTTTATGGATTTTAGGGCCAAGATTAGACCTACTGACATGGCCGCTGCCTTTCTAATAGTTAAGGAAGCAGGTGGACTTGTCCTTGATAAAAGAGGTAATACACTTGATTCTGACATATCGCCAGGTAATCGATTTTCGTTTATTGCACTGTCTGACTATAAGATTTACAATATGCTTGCGCAAGACCCCGATCTGTTCAAATAAAATAAAAAGAGGCGCCCGGACCGGGATTCGAACCCGGGTCGAAGGAGTGACAGTCCCCCATACTAGACCGGACTTTATGCTTCAATATCTTACTATTGAAACTCTATACTATCCGGGCGCATTGAAAAATTTCCTACTCTACAATTAATATGTTTTCTTAATGTATAGGATTTGCAAATTGGAGCTGTGTCCTAACAAGCTGATGTTATTTGGCAGACATACAAATTTGGCTAACCATTAAATATACTACGATACACGCTATTCAGAAATGGGCCCGTAGCTCAGCCAGGTAGAGTACCGGACTTTTAGCATTTCGAAAGAAAAGGAAGAAATCCGGCTGTCTCGGGTTCGAATCCCGACGGGCCCGAAAACCTGAATTTAGTAGCGCCGGCATCGATGTTAAAGTCTAGTATGAAAAACTAGTTTCCTGCTTTATGTGAAGTTTTCAGAGATACGCAAGTATCATATGCTTCTTTAAGCAATCGCTTTGTATTCTCTCCCTGCTCTTCAGTTTCTAATATACATGAGACCCATCCCGCCTGAGGTGCATACTGGTGCTGCATAGCCATGCGTGTCCGCAAGGCTTCTTCTTGTTGAGGTTTTGATAGCCTGATATCTATGTGTCGTGGTCCATGAAAATGAGCAAAATTTCTCAGACCATAGAAATAAGCTTCTTCACTCATAGGATCATGTTTTCGCTCAACGTTTGGTAACGATCGTATGAAACTACTAATTTGTTCTTTCAAGCTGAGACCCATTGCTATTAAGGTATACTCTTTATTGTTTATCTACCTTTTTTCAACCATCTTAACTAAGTTGAAATTACATGCCAGAAGTAACTCGAGTGGACATGATTAATTCCAGGCATTCCTTACAAAATATCCTTTTTCTGAACTCATACAAGATATTCTTACTGTCCTCGCAGGCCTGGCAATTCATCTTACTTTTCATACTGAAGGTAACCAATAACTATTTAATACAATTTAGGTGAAAAATACTAAACCTTTCTTATAATTTATTATGCTTAATTTCCAATATCATTCACGATAGTAATACAAGGCAACAAAATTCTAATAGTTGAAAATATACTCAAAATGTAGATTCTAATTTAGAAGATTCACATTGTAAACAATGTCAATCCCGACGTCCGAGGATCTGAACAGATTTTATAGTTCCCTTACAAAGTACAAGTTCTAGGAACACATAATGTTGATTTTTTTGTATTTACTTTCCATCTCCAGTATTGTTAAACTTCTGAATTACTAATAGAGCCATATTATATTACAATTATATTACAATTATTGTCACCACATTTGGAACCTATACTGATAAGACATTACAACCAAAAGAACGTCTTGCTAAACATGCAGACTACCAGGGAACAAGGATATCCGCGGTCATTATCTCTCCTGCGGGTGAAATATTTTTTATTGCAAATCCGCTGGGAGTTCCATTGGCCCACTTTAGTGTGGAATGTCGTGGATTTGGATCAATGGATAGAACATCAAACCCTGTAGTAGGATCGGCTCCATCTCGTAAGGCAATCGAGTCGTCAAGAGGTGGCACGATGATAGGCCGCAATAATCGAATGGCACGTCGAGTACCGTCACCCACGCTAACCTTCGACCACAATTCGGCCGGTATCTCAGGTGGAGCCGACACAGTACCGAAAACTGCAGGGTTTTCCATTATGTGCCAGACAGCTAATCCTCCACGATCTAACATACTGCGGTCATAGGAAGTACCAGGCCATCGGTTCTCTACTATAAAGTATTCTTCCCCACTGTGCCTGGGGTTCATGAGTATCCATACGAATCTCTTTGCCTCTATCGAGGGAAGAAAATAACGTCCACTTCGAGTTATGATCTGCGGTTTTAACCAACCATACTTGAGCTTGGCAAATGGATCTATATGCGTAAATCTATGACCGTTATCCATCAATGAACAATCTCCTGCACGGTAAAAGTTATTTACATGTATTTCAGAACCATCGGGATTAGTAAACGTAAAGTACATATCGCCATGCCTAAGCAATAAATGAGCCAATTCGTGTGCCGCGACTGCTGGAACGGGCGGGCTACCAGCATACCACTCTGCTATTGTTCCGAACGTAACTCCATCAGCTACCAACGGTTCAGCGTCGGGATACTGGCGACTTACTGCACCCCGATTAAAACCATGTGCTGCGTTTTGTGGAATGATAATTAGCACGGCAAGTTCATCAGGACGCAAGTTCCCATCAAAAGGGTTCTTATCAAATAGGTGGTAATGAAATTGTGGATCAGCAAATCTTATAGCTTCAGCATACTTTGAATGGTGAGGTTCGATCCATCCATCACCGTCTGCATCCGTTGGATCCACAGGTCCCCAATAGTATTCCCAAGGTTTACTTGCTGAGAACCATCCTAACAAGCCGGCTCGTTCGATTGTGAATTTGCCACCGCTAATTTCTAGAAAATAATCCCTAATACTATTTGTGGGACCAAAGATAAAGTTGTCAATTGTTGCAGGTAAGGGGGCAATGTGGTCAGGACGATGTGGATCCCACAGAATCGCCAACAAGTTTCGTCTCCCAACCTGGGTTTTCATAGCTTGAAACGGACGGCGACTTAATCCGTCGGTAACTCTACGAATTCCACCGAAATCCCAAGCCATTACCAAGTGTTTCTGAGCTGTCAAGGCTGCAAGCTGTTCTTTATACGGAGCACTTCCCTTTATTATCCAGTTCGTGGGTCGGGAAGTCCATTGCACCCCAGCGGCCTGTGAATAATTAAATACCTGCCAATTTGTAAAAATAGGACCATTTGGGAGATCATTTAGCCAAAACTGCAGAATAGAGCCATCAATTCCCCTCGCAATCAACACTATTATGTTATCTCCGGGCTCATAAACTGATAGTACCTCTGAAATTTTTAACCCGGTAACCTCTGTCACGTCTAAAATAGACCAATTTGGTGTGTTGTTGGTAAATATCAAAAGACTTTGATTTTGTGAACATACTGCAATATGCTCTCTAAGATGATGAATCCAGCTGATGGGCCTAGAATTAGTGATTCTTCCACCTCCTGCCATGGAAGAGAGATTGAAAACAGACCAATCCTGAGTTGAAAATCTAAAGAACACTAAAAGTGAGCCATCAGGTGATATTCCTGCTATACGTTGAGACAACCTATCCCCGCCGGACATAACCCAACCTGAGACATCTCCAACTACGGTCTTGCCTGTCTTAGCAGTTAGGTCGACCACTTTCCAATCATCGCTCTCCATATGTGAGAAGACTAGGAGCTCGCCTGAATTACCAAGTGCCGCAAGGTTTTCGGCTACTACATTTCCAAGCTCTGTAACAATCCAGCTAACAGGAGAGGTCATTATTTTTTTACCTGTAGAGGTCGATATGTTCTCAGTTTGCCAACCAAAAGATCCGCGCTTAAATACAATAAGGTTTCCTGTGGGATCACGTCCTGCAATTAAATGATCAGACTGATCATCAAATATTCCTAGTTTCTGCCAATTTGTTAAGGTCCCGACAATTTTAACGCCTGTCTGTGACGATACATTCGAGACACTCCAGCGGTTATCATCAGAATTCCTTGAGAACCAAATCAGATCGTTATTACTATCCACTGCACATACGTTCTCAGTAGTAGTATGAAAGAAAATTTGTTTGCTAACCCAGCTTATAGGGGAACTGATTACCTCTTTGCCAGTGTGCTGCGTAATGTCTTCAACTATTGGAAACATAATTGTACTCCAAGAAATTCATCTTTTGAATAACATTCCCAATATCAGTTCGTTCGTTCGTTCTAAATTAGCAGAAAAGTACTCATGTATTTTAAGCCCTCCAAGTCTATAACCGTTGTCCGAATTTATTAGAATTCTACTTATCTTATTATTATCCCTCATCAAACATCCCGTTGATTATTTCCATAACTCAAATTATTATTATTTACTTATCATACGATCACTGAACCTACGATCAGTAAATTCGAAAATCGCAGTCGCAAAGACGTAGAGGATAATTTGATCCTGTTCAGGAATTATGCCTGAATGATTAAGAAGAAAAGATAATACCAAGCAATAGAACTCTAGTACATGAAGGGCACTTATCCCTCCATCTCAAATGGTTAATGCAATTCAGAAATAACCTACATCCTTATTAATGTCCTTCCGTGATTGATCATTGTGGTACTGTGCCGGAGAACCGATAAGACTGGACACGGATATACTAACACAATTCTTACGGTAACGCTACCGTCAATTTTACTATTTGTTGTATCTACCAGCAACGGAGGTGTATTTGCTACACATTTAGGTACTTCTTCCTCTGACATCTGGGGAATAGAAGCGGCAACTATTGCGAAAATGCATCATTTTGATCCGTCGACAGATACGACTACTGCTATATCTAGGATTCCCACTCACAGCGGCGATTCGGAAGGGGAATGGGAAAATGGTAGAGGAATTGCTTCAGACGGGACTAATCTTTGGTATACAATCCTTATAGATAGATTCAGAGGCGACGGAAAAATACACAAAATAGCACCAACTGGTGGAGCAGATATAGGTACAATACCTGATCCATTTGGTTTTAATCGTAGTGGAGTAAACTCACTAGATTTTGATAGTTCTGGATACCTGTGGGGAATAAGTAGTTGGCCTGTACAATTGGGTCACGATTCTGTAGCGGTGATATTCAAAATAGATAGTAATACTGGAACGGTTCTAGCTTCCTGTTATGCAAGGACCCACGGATATTGGACAGGTCCACTTGCAATAGTTGACGGAAAAATACTTACGAGAACTAACAGTTCTTACAATCAGCTTACCGAATACTACCCTCCTTCAGGCACAGGGGATTTTTGTGCTCCAACAGGTAACGTCTTTACGCTACCTGTAGAAGTTACCGGAATAGATACTGACAGCGCCGGTAATTTGCTTGTTACCGATTTCCGTAGCCTGTATAATTTAGGCCACGCTCCATATATCACCATTTTAGCTTCGCAGCCCAATGCTTTTTACCCCTCTTGGGAAGAAGATATAACTACCCAACCAGAATCCGATGTAGAGGCAACTGTCTGCAAACTGGAAAGTGTACAGCATTGGGATAAAATATTATTTATGGTAACGGATCCAAGACTAGCGTCGCAGACTAATGTATCTGCCAATACGGAACTAGACATAAAGATTCTAGACGATCCCAAGAAAGTGTCCGATTTGAAACAAAAGGTATTAAATTTCCTTGGAGCACCAAATGCAAATAAAAATGCGATAAAAATAATTGACGTAGAGTACGCAATAATATGTGCAATGCAACCGCCACCATTAAATGACGTTTTGCCTCCAGACTTTCCAAATACAAATACCCCATCTGTCGTTACAAGACTAAACCAATCTAACCCATTAACTGGAATGGGAGTACAAGTTCAGGACGTAAATAAGACGTTACAATCTCCACCCTAGTTGAGAGTACTGGTAAGAACAGAAACACTTTTCACTATCGCTAGAAAATAAACCTATACTTAGAGGATCTATGATCCTGCAACAGAATGCACATTGTAAGCAATGGAAATCTCTTCCGAGTCCTATTTTATAGGCATTTTTGTCCTTCATCCCTTCTAGCCCACCGGAAATACAATCCCTTAAGGCTATACCAAAACCGTTATTAGTTTCTGCTACGGTATCCTTGGCAAGTAAGGTTCCATTATATAAAGAAATAAGAATCTCTAATTCAGATCAATCTGAAAAATCAGATCCGCCCCGACGGGTCAGTTCTGATTTAGGTTTACCTGCCTTTCGCTTTTTTATTTGAAACTATGATACCATCATTTGAAACTCTAATCATTTCACTTCATTAAGGTGCAACCCATCAAGGACCACTAAATTCTACGACTGAGTAGAACGCATTTTTACCGGAATCATCAAAATTCAAGTAGGGTGTGGATATACGCATTAGCTTTGTTTTGGCCGCTTCGGCAAGTTTCCATATAAACCCTTTTGGAAGCTGTATCTTTGTATCCTGTTCTTCACCAGTAACAGGATTTATGAAATTTTCTACTTGAACATCCATTATATCTGGAATCGAAAAACTACTCTTCTTACCATTTATTTTTGCATTTATATCCACAAATTGTGGTTCAAGAAAATATTTACAAGTGGATGCAAATATTACGAACGGACCATCTCCCTTGGCTTGACCCGAAAAGATAGCGATGGCGGAATTGCGTTGTTGCTCATTTGAATTCCTTGTAATGAATAACTGTACAGTTCCGTTACCTTCATGTATGGCCTTAGGCCACGAGAATGCTGTTACAACATCAAGATTGTCTAGTTTAACATCGCCAAAGCTTCCCGCCTGAATATGATATAATGTCAAAGCCCTGCAGAATCCATTTGTTGGAAATCCATTAAAGTTACAGGGACATCCAAAATCACAGTTGCAAGTCTCTACGTAATCGGCCTTCATCTGCCACTTAGAGATAGAAGTTTGAGTTGATGTCATTATTAGTGTAAAGGATATTAGGATTTTAAGTATTTCCTAGATCCAGGCAATTGAAACAATTAAAGATACCTGAAAAAATATCCTTACATATTCATACCGTCTGTCATTGTGGGTTTTTTACCCATTTCAGATTCACTTTCATTAACGCCATGATTCATCACATTTTGTGACATTTCCATTTCAGCTGCAGAATTACTTTCCATATTCATAAAGATCGTACTATCCTGTAGTGTTATAAACCCCATGCTGCTTGAAATTCCCAAAACAATTAGCGCAATGCCAACTCCCCTTGCAATCCAAATTCCTTTAGACCACATCTTTTCTCCAAAAATTATTGCTGCAAACAAGCCCATCCATAACAGGTTCATCCACCCTAAGGCTACCATAATTAGAAAATAGGGCCAGCAACAACCAAGGCAATAAAGACCGTGGTATGCTCCCATTTTGATTGCCCCCGATGTTCCACTCTCCCATCTTCTCATGAAGAAACTCAATGGAGATTCGCAGTATCCAATGCACTTGTTCTTTAGAGGAGTAAATTGGTAAATACCAGATATAATTAAAATGCTCCCAAATATTATTCCAATATTATTATTTACCGGGCCACTTACAATAATATTCATGGGAACAGACCAACCCAATAGTAAGACCAGACCTGTTATGGCCCAAATTACAAGATACATGCCAACAAAAAGTATGAGCTTGAAAGAGTATGGAAATTTTAACTGTGTAATTTCTGGTGATGAGTCTGATTGTTTATTGGTAATGATCTTATTATAAAGTAGAATCATCGGTACTATTGCTGGAAACATCATTGCGGCCATTCCTGCAGTCCAGCTCGCAGTAAATAATGCGATTAATGTAAGATCGTAGGATTTCATAATGTCCATCATATCTGGTTGAAATGTTGATATTATCCATGATAAACCAGCAATTGAAAGAAGAGATACAATAATAACTTTTTGAAGAAAATTCATAGGTTATCAAAATAAAATGACAGAAAATAACGACATCTAATTCTAGCCCATTCAGTCTTATGCCAAAAGATGATTTATGGTCCGCTCCAATTGAATGGAATGTGTTTGCTTGATCTACCAGATCTCTTCCATTGGTAGCGAACGTCCAGAACATTCACTTCATCGATTACAGCCGTTCCCCATGTTGCGACTGTGCCTGGACCTACTTCGCTTCCAGGAGCATTAATAGTCTGAACTCGCTTTCCTGTTGGAGTCATGGGGCCGGTAAGCGCTTCACCTTTTGCCATTACCTTTCCCGGTATCTCTGCACTCCAGTAAGCAAGATCCTCGGCTATTTCAAACTTTATTGGAGCGGATTCTACTCCGCGGACTTTTCCAAATAACTTTGCAAATTGTCCCATGAGTCCGCCAGCCTTCCCAGTAAAAATCATATCCAAAGCCTTACGCTGCTCTTCATCTGCTCTCTCGTCAAAAAATAATGCAACATCCACTTTCGTTTCACCGGCCCAAATATTGCCTTTGAAGGAATCTAATATCAACACGTTCAATCCATCAAGTGGCGTTTCGCCATACAGTCCCTTCCTGATATGGTATACCATTACCCCATCACAATCACCATAACTGGGAGTCTGAGCGAATGTGCAGGGACATGGAATATTGCACTTGCAAACATCAAACCAATCGCCTGATAATTTCCAGTTTGGAATATCAATTGTCATATCATCGTATAAACGATGGATAGTATTTTAGGGTTTAAGATGTCACCTATATTTTAACGGGAGTCGCATAGTAACAAACCTAACCTATCACATTCTGAGTTCATTGACGATTTGCTACCACACATATGCATTCATTGTCCAATACTATGCGACCATTATCCTTCATATATTGCGATTTAACTGTGTCAGCAACTATATTCCAAATCTCCGCTCTATTTTCTGCGGTTTCATTTGCCAACATCATATTAACTGGTGCGGCTATATCTTGGGTAAAACTAACATAATCTTCAGCCGAATCAAATTCAAATGTTACCTGAATGTTCTCGCTTTTAATATTGTTAAATTTCGCCTCTAGTAAAAAATTATTCAACTTATTAAAGTCAGCGAGACTGAAAGGGCCTAGAGTTTCTGAGGGATGCAAGGGAAGCTCAAGATACTGTCTTACAATTGACATCACAATATTCAGCTGAGGAACATTTGCCGGTTCAGCCCACACCGCAGCCGCGAACTTTCCACCACAAACCAGTGATCTTTGGATATTTTCCAGGGCATCGGAAAGATTTGGTAAGAACATCAATCCCCACCTGCAAAGTGCTGCGTCAAAAGTTGAACTGGGTAGAACAAGTGTTGCAGCATCACCTTCTTTAAAATCTATATTGTTTAAACCTTCATATCGAGCCCTCTCTCTGCCTATTGCCAGCATTTCTGGTGAAATGTCTGTAGCTAAAAGATAACCCGAATCGCCAATCTTTCGACATGCCGTAAGAGCTGGTTCTCCTATACCTGTTGCTATATCGAGGACCCTTTGTCCTGTCTCAACCGCTGCCAGTTCGACTAATTTATCGCTAACCTTCTGCCCTCCCTTTTCAAAGGTTTTCCACCATTTTTTCCAGCCGGCTGCTACATTACCCCAATTTTTCCGTTGATTAATTTTATATGCATCAGCAGCAAATTCTGAATCGTTCATATCGCAAGCTATAATTTAGATGTGAGCCTTAATTACAATTTCCATTGTCTCGGTTCATAACAATAATTCTTTTGAAGGCCAATCCTCCAACATTGTCAATCAGCCGCTCAACTTGTGAGAACAAAAAATCCAAATACCATGTAGTAGAATCCTAGTACATGAACGGTTCGAATCCCGACGTCCGAACATTTGATGACTTTTAATATTTTGGCCTAATGAACGTTCTAGAAAATCTAACTTTACTCTTAATGTTTATTACTATGATGCAATACTATATTTTATTGATTATCTGTGATCTAAATAATTTTAGTATTGAATTATTTAACTCTTTAAATTGTATAATAAAATGACTTACGCCAAGCTCGATATATTGATTTAATCCATTAATGATCTTTTCAGGAGTTCCTATCGTAATACCCCCTGCAACAAAGTCCAGGTACTGATCTACTGTTTTATCTCTTCTCTTGTACCTAGCTGCAACTTGCTTGATATCTTCTCCTGATTCTGTTATTATACACGGTAACACCACAGAGTATTGAATTTCCTTATGGTCTCTTCCGATTTTGCTACAGTGGTCTTTTAAAATGGTAATTTTTCTCTTCATTTCGTGAGGGGTTCCAAAGAAAATGTTATATCTGCTAGCATGTTTTGCGACAACCTTTAGAAGGTACTTCTCCCCTGAGCCACCAACCATTATTGTAGGATGCGGTTTTTGGATTGGTTTGGGGTTGCATATGGCCTGCTTTATAGTATAATAGTTACCTTCAAAAGAGGCGCTTTTTTTTGTCCACATCTCCTTGATTATGCTTAATGATTCATCTAATTGTTTGATTCTCTCTATATGAGATGGGAAATCATAACCATACGCAAGATACTCTTTTTCATACCAACCGGCTCCTATACCTAGCTCCATTCTGCCATTGCTTATTACATCAAGAGTTGAGACCATCTTTGCCAATAGTGCAGGATTGCGATAGGAATTGCATGTTACTATCTGACCTATCTTTATTCTTTTAGTAATCGTAGCAGTGGCCGATAACAGAGTAAAACATTCAAAAATATTCTTTTCTACATCGTCCTTAAAGAAAGGAATGAGATGATCATAGGCATATAATGAATCAAAACCAATTTTATCAGCTGTTATGACTATAGATTTTGAAAACTCAAATTGCTTGATGGGGTTATTTTCTTCTTCTAATCCAAGATCTCCTCCTCTCCATCCCTGAGGAATCGTTAACCCAAATTGTAATTTACCATTTTTTTCTTTTAACAATTTCTTTCATTACAATTCTCAAATTAGGCTTTATTGTTATTATTGTTGACTATTAATCTAAAGACTGTGATGGGATACTATGCAAGGCTTGGTGTGCTTAAACCAGAGTAATACATGATTAAATTAGCTGATAGAAGAAAAACTTAAAGCTCAGTATCTTAATGCCCTGGTAGGAATCCATTTTTAGAACCGATAGCGTCGTGGGTATGGGTCCTGATATTAGCACTAGACCTATAGTTACCTCTAAAAAGTATCCTAAGGGATTATCACTGATTCATTTTTCTTTATCAGGTGCCTTGAATAATGAGGCTCTCTTACCCCAGTCAAGGAAAATCCCATATGCGTGGTTGGTTGCTATATTTCGTATTATGTCAGACAAGATTGCGATGATTTCTTCATTTGACATAAGGGAATTGTACAGGAGAGTTTCAGCTGTCAGAACCTGAATTAGCTCCTTCTGAGGTCTAGTCAAATTCAATTGCTCAAAGCTTCCAAACAAGTCCTTTGCCCAGCTGTTGACCTTAGGGTTTACAAAATCGATGGCCTTACCAAGATTCTCATCAGAAAACATGTTTCCATTAAGTCTATAGACGTTAGATTAATAATATTTTATGTAAAGGACTAATCACGAACACATGATCTTGTTGATAGAAACCTCTTTTAATTGTCCGACAACCTTGGACATACGTATGTTTCGATAGATAACAGATAAAATAAGTACCAAATAAAAATGATTATTTCTCTATAAGCAAAGCTGGAAATTAGCCATTTTATTTGACCCCCATATGCCTATCACAGATTCAGGTTGAACGTTGGACCGCACGATTAGCTTAGCCTTGCCGGTATATGTGTGATGGAAGTCCGAAAATTGTATCAATTTTGATTCACAAAGCACTGGCCACATACAGTTGTGATTTGTTTTACGATTCTTACTTTTCAGATACTTCAATTGTTCTTCAGAACGAATAGCTAAATAGAAGTTAGTAGAACCCTAGTACATGCAGGGTTCGAATCCCAACGGGCCCGCCATATTTTGAGCACGATTTTCAGGGATTGATGGATTACTGAAGTCTATGCGTCCTTTCTAATTTTCACCTTTTCAACCCCCGCTTACCTATACTTCAAAACTAACGGTGAGTGAGTTATCACTTACTGTAGAAACGCATTGTTTTCCTAGTGTGGATCGAATTACAGCTTCAAGATATGACTTCAAAAACAGGCTCCCTTTATAACCTAGATCATGACGAATACCAAAAATATGTTTATCATATTGAGTTTGGTGGTCATATTTGCCGTATCCGCAATGATCAAAGAACATCTTCATGAAGCTAGTAACATTATATGAATTAAGATCCTTCCATTTAAATAGAATAAATTCTTTGGGAGCACTTTCACCTATCTTTACTCCTAGACTTATCACACTTTTTTCATCCAATTCATCGATGATTAGCTTAAATGCATCTCTACTTAAGACGATAGTGCCAAATGATTTCATGTATCTATCCCATTCTGCATAGTCTCGAAATATCTGGTTAGCGAGTACATTCAAACTAACTCCTCTCAATTCCGAATCTTGCCTTAGGATTTTTTCATATTCTTTGTCTATTCGAAAAGTAATTGTAGAGGTCTTTTTTGAATTCATTTTTCAAATCAGCTACTGCTTGCAGTTAATTGCAGACTAAACATACTATCTAAGTATTTCTCTTCATAAATACAATTCATGTCTAATATTAAAACAGCGACTGAGAATCTGGCTATTACTTCAGATGAACTCAAGGCAAGTCTAGAAGCAAAGGATAAACCTATAGTATTTGACCTGGGAAACATGCATAGATACGAAGCCCGACACATCCCTGGTTCTGCATACGCTGTCTGTAATGAAGATTCAAAGAAGAATATTATGCCACGTCTGCCTAAAGATATAGAAATTATTCTTGTCAGTGACGATGAAGAATATCCAAAACACATGGCAATAATGATGAGTCAGATGGGATTGAAAGTAAGATACTTGAAAGGAGGTTTAGATTCATGGAAGTGGAGTTTTCAGGAGTCCGTTGAAAAAGATATTACTGCAAATGAGCTCAAGAAATCGTTGGATGCAAGTGTAGATCTATTCCTATTAGACGTAAGAGAGCCTGATGAATTTGCTGACTGGAATATAAAAGGGAGTCAGAATATTGCCTTAGGTGATTTATCAAGGTCATTAGATAAGATACCTCGTAATATGAAGATTATAGCCATATGTCCTCACGGAAATAGGTCCAAGATTGCGAAATTCATATTGCAATCTTATGGTTACGATGTTCAATGTTTGGAGGGGGGTCTGAAAGCTTGGAGTACTGCTTTAGAGCATGCCGTAAACGACTTTAATATTTCAGGAAACAAATTGCAAGTGATACCTGTAAAAAGAATAGGCAAAGGCTGCACATCCTACATAGTTAGTTCAGGTGGAGAAGCTGCCGTAATAGACCCCGTATTTCCTGTAGATTATTATCTGAACTTAGCAAGAGAGTACAATATACACTTTACCAGAGTCTATGACACACATCATCATGCAGATCATGTTTCTGCGGCTAAACAATTAGCAGATAAATCCGGGGCCGATCTCTATTTAAGTTCGTACGAAGAGTATTCATTTGCGCATAAACCGCTTCTAGATACAGATGTACATACGATTGGTAACATAAAGGTCGAAGTTATTCATACTCCTGGTCACACAATGGGCGGTATCTCATTTTTGCTTGGAGGCAAAATATTATTTACTGGAGATACATTATTCGTTAACGGTGTCGGAAGACCGGATCTCAGAGATAAAGCTCATGATTTTGCCGCCGCATTATATGACTCTTTACATAATAAAATTCTGAACTTGGATGAAACCACTGTGGTATATCCTGCTCATGTTGAAATGAACATACGGGGAGGAGAATTAATGCCGTCTACTCTTGGGATGATAAAGGAGTCAAATAGATCCTTGCTTTTTCTGGACAGAGATAGCTTTATCCAAACGGTTACAATGACTGTTATACAAGCACCAAAATCATATAAAGAAATCATATCAATAAACAAGTATAATTCTGCACCCTCGTCGATAAATGAAATTCATGAGCTAGAAATTGGTCCTAATAGATGCAATATTTCAATGTAAGTTAATCTATTTTGAATCAGCATATCAAGTATGGAAGTACTGCAGGAATAATCTTTTCCATAGTTCTTTTCGTTTGTGTAATTATGATTACAGTGTATCCAATGCCACTGTCGGGTAGCCAAACTTTGTCGCACATTACTAATTTCGAGTATCAAAATAAGACGATCTTTCTTTCCTTGATGTCTGGGGCTATTGTAGGATTTAGTTTGGGTTTTATAGGTAGTGGAGGATCCATTCTTGCAGTACCACTTCTACTATATGCAGTAGGGGTTGAAGATCCTCATGTAGCTATTGGGACTTCTGCACTTGCAGTTTCAATTAATGCAGCAGCCAACCTGTTTGATCATGCAAGAAAAAGAAATGTAAGATTCCGAGAGGGCCTAGCGTTTGCTTTACCAGGAGTCGTTGGAACTATGATAGGGACACAGCTAGGATTGCTGACACCGCCAGGTAATTTAGTTTTCTTTTTCGCATTATTGATGCTTGTTATCGCAGCAAGAATCCTGCTTAACAATTCGGCTAGGAAAGATTTTCCGGATAATCATGGAAGCATTAGAAGATCAGTCGTCTTTTCTAAATTAACCATTTACACAAAATCTAACTTCGTTGCTTCTCATAAATTGAAGTTGATGGGTTTATTCGTTGGACTAGCGGCAGGTTATTTTGGAATCGGTGGTGGATTTTTGATCGTTCCTAGCCTATTATATTCTGGTCTAAATATTAGTAATGCAATTGGGACGTCGCTTATACCAGTCAGCATATTTGGGGCCACTACAGCTCTTGGGTATTCCCTTCATAGTCACATCAACATAGCTATTTCGTTACTATTTGCTATTGGAGGCGTCGTAGGGGGGCTCATAGGAAGTAATATGCTAACTAGAATACCAAAGTATATTGCAACAAATGTCTTTGCAATAGTTACTGCAGTTGTCGGTGTATACATCATTTTGAGGTTCTTTCTAGTCTAGATATCGAATCTTAATATACATTAATGAATATCCGATCTAATTCGAAAAGAAATGCAAAGTGAGAAAAAAAGATTATCGAGAAGACAGACGGAGATCTATGTTTTCTCTCGTATATGTTTTGCATCTAAATGATAATACGATAACGAGTATGGCGCAAAGCAGCATATGATCGCAAATACATATACAAAATTCCTTATTGCTGAAACATTAAACCAATTACCGCGATGTGCAGATAGATTAATACAACATTATGCTCAAAAGATGTAATGATATCTAGGTCGACTGAAGTTTTGCTCTGGTGGTTTTCAACCACACACTAGCGTATTACATCCCTTCCGGCCCATGTCCATATCATTGCTTTTATGGCGATTTTACAAATAATATAAAATATGTTCAAATTTAGTATTCCAATAAAGTTCCGATTGAATATTCAGTTGTATCCCGACGGCTTCTGATTTTTGTCTGCTATTATTACCAATATTGAGTAAAATAAAATCTATCTGTTAGCCTCTCAACCTATCTTGATTAAACTCTGGACTCCCATATTCACTGATCTTTGCCTTTCTGCCGTGGACCTTTTTATGAATGTCAAGACGCTCTTTTTCTTCGAATTGTGAACCACAAATCTTACATTTAAAGGTCAACTTAACTTAGAGCTTCAAACTTTTAGAAAAGGATTTCTAATCCAAAACTCATTGTAGAAGCTCTCAGTCAATACTGTCCGCCCTACAAATCATACGGAGCTATTTGTACGACCATTCAATATGACACTGTTTCGAAATGAAAAAGCTAAATACCATGTAGTAGAACCCTAGTACATGCAAGTTCTAATCAATAAGTTGTCCCCAGATGATCTCTGTAAATAGAATCTAAAATTACCCATATAAATTAAACCAGCTGGTATCAGTCCGTAGCCAATAACGAAACCCCTCCCTACTAATAATACTTATTTGGGCCATATCAAATTAATCCCCGTTGACAGAGCTATTACAGGAAATGCGTAATGAATATCAGGATTATGCACTATTTCCAGTGGAATATAAAAAAAAGGTAGATTCAATATCAAATCTGTTTGGATTAACAAATAAAAATAGACTTAAAACAGACTATTGTCCCCTATTCGTAATTGGAAAATATCAAACTGCTCCAATTATCTTCTTTGGAGTAAATCCTGGCTATTCTTCAAAGAATAGTCCTATAGAAGAAAACGAAGCAAGGAAATCATGGCAACACTACCAAAGCCTCTATCTCAATTTTTTTCAATACTTTTCCCGTCATAAATTTGAATCACCCTTCTATACTGCTTTATGGTATCTGATTTCCGGACTGACTGGAACCGACTATCCCATAAAAAGGAAATGGGCATTATTTGATAAGTATCTCTGCAATTTGGAACTAATACCCTACCATTCAGAGGGGATTGCATTTCCAACCATACTCAAAGAGAAACAACTAGAATATCTGAAGAATCGTTTTACTATTAACATTGAATTCATTAAAGATTTCAATCCTAAATTGCTAATTTTTAATGGCAAGATTTGGAAGACTCTCTTGGTCAACTATGATCTAACTGAACATTCTGTTAGGGCTCCAATCACGAATCAATTCACTATGTATTCTTTTGAGCTAGATGGCATTCCATCAGTGCTTTTTGATCGGTTTTTCCAAAGACACTTCCGGGGAATCACGAATGATGATAGGATGTTTACTATTCCAAAACTTATTCATGATAGATTTAAGAACCTAAGGGAAAATCTGTCTGCCGTCGAAACTAATACCTCATAAATAATCATTAACTCGAAGCTAAATCATCATAGTTTTTGCTTGCATTCATGCTGAAATCCCAATCATATACATCAATAATTCCGGACTCATCCCGACGGAACTTGAATTTGCCTAATAATACAGTAAATCTTAAAGCTACGTCGCCTTAAGATGTATTGGAATCCAGTAACAAAGTCAAAGGAAGTCACTAAATCAAAGAGAGATCCCCGACCTGGGGAAGTTAAATTGATAAATAATAGGCCAATATTATTCACATGTTTACAGACACAACTGGCAATAATTAAATATGAACAGTTTACGGCTATCGCCATTTTCTACCTTTTGGGTGCCGAAAATCGTGTTAATAAAAGAGAATTCTTTTAAAGCTTCATTCAGATAGTATTCAATTATGGTGAACAAAAAATCAAGTTCTAAGAAAGGAGATCTTGGAAATTCTGTATGGCGAGGAGGGAGGAAAATAGAAATAGAAAAGGAAGACGACCGTTTTACCATAATGCCCACGGATAAGAAACAATTGGAGATCGTAAAATCTCTTGGTGTAAAAGAAGTGACCCGTGTGACTGATCAGGTATTCAAAGTAATAACCACGTCCGGCGAGCGTGATCCGACTATGTCGACTCTGCGTTCAGATGCATTCAAGATCACGGCTCATCATGCATACAGACCTAAGAATACCGAAGGAACTGTTTACTACATAACAGATAAGATAATGTTAGGATTTAAACCTGGGACGCCTGATGAGGAAGTTAGTAAACTATTACAAAAATACAAGTTGAGATTAATAAAGGAATATGAGGAACTTACTAAGGTTTATCTCGTCCAAGTAACATCAGACACAGGGGAGAATCCGATAAAGACTGCCAATGAACTAGCGGAAGAAAAAATAGTCAAATTTGCTGAACCTAACATGCTTAACAGATTCCAACCTATGTATATTCCAAATGATACTCTCTTCAAAAGGCAGTGGCATCTAAGTTCTAAAAGCGCCCCTCAATTGAACGAGAATGCGTCAGTGGATGCTCCTGCTGCATGGGACACAACACAAGGCAAACGAGAAATAGTTATAGGAATAGTCGATGATGGCTTTGATCTGACGCATCCTGATTTTGACGTTGATGGTAAAATAGTTTCACCGAAAGATTATGTTGATGGCGATTCCAACCCTTTCCCAGTCGCGTCCCATTCAGATTATCATGGGACTCCATGTGCTGGTGTAGCCCTAGCGGAAAGCAACGGAAAAGGAGTTGTTGGTGCGGCTCCAGGATGTGCCTTTATGCCCGTTAGATTCCCCCTTGAAGCTGATGATGATTTAATAGTAGAAATTTTTACGGAGGTATCGAAAAATGCTGATGTTATATCGTGTAGCTGGGGCCCTCCACCAGTATATTCTCCCTTGCCGACCTTAATCTATAACACCTTTAAGAAAATCTCAAAAAAAGGGGGGAAACGTAAGAAAGGTTGTGTAATATGCTTTGCCGCAGGGAATTACGATGCTCCTGTATACGATCCTGCAAATGATAACGGTGTGAGGTGGCTTGACTTCTCGAATAATAGAATACATAAAACAACCGGTCCGATATTAAATGGATATGCTGCTCACCCGAATGTCATTGCCGTAGCTGCTTCAACAAGCCTTAACAGACACGCCGCCTATAGTAATTGGGGCAAAGAAATTTCAGTATGTGCGCCCAGTAACAATTTTCATCCTCTGGATCCGCGACAGTTTGTGCCCGGCCGTGGAATATGGACAACTGACAATGGAGCCTTCGGTCAGGGATTTACTCCGCGAAGCAGATTCACTGGAGAATTTGGAGGAACATCAAGTGCTACACCACTTGTAGCTGGCGTTGCAGCCTTAATTCTTTCAGCAAACCCGGACCTTCCAGCATCTAAAGTAAAGGAGATCCTTCAAGATACTGCAGACAAGATTCAGGATACAACAGATGACGTGATTCTTAATGTAAATCGTGGAAAGTACAACAATCAGGGACATTCAGACTGGTTTGGATATGGTAAAGTTAATGCTGCAAAGGCAATAGAAGCTGCAATCAGTGCACATTAGATATTGGCTAGTTTCAAATATATCCTTATTTTCAGATATTAAATTAGATCTTAAAGTTCGTTAGTAAGGTGGTCTACGAATTCTAAGCAGGGAGCTAGATACATTAAAAGATGAGATACTGGTTGTTATGCATTTCACTTATTATGCACTAGCTCCTTGATAGCAAATGAGTCTCGCGTAAGGGACTGGAGCTAGTGGGATTTGAACCTTCCCTAAATTCTTATGAAGTGACACGGTATACTTTGACATTTAAATCCGTTGTGTTACCTACCGTTGCCACTTCATAGTAACTCGTGGTGATGTAGTCTCCTATACTGATCTGTCCGTCACCATCGATGTCAATGTGGGCGCTTACAATATACATACCACGTTCGTCTTTTATACTTCCCTTCAATGAAAAGCCTATTCTTTCATCAGAGGGATATTTGATGTCCTTGATTTGTTGTTCAGCTATTGTTTCATGCGGAGCATCCATCCTGGAGACATCAAGGAGATGTACATGTGCAGTCGCCCCACTGAAGGGAACGACATCATCACTGAACAAAATTGTACCTGTAATCAAAATCTGTCCCAAAAAATCACCCCGAAATATCGCTCGTATGTATAATATTGATTTTTCAATTGTATTAGTTCAATTAGAATATAGGTCCGGATAATATTTAGTAGTTGCACTACAGTATGGGTTGAATGTGAGTTAAATTGATCTTTATGAAAATTCAAAGTATGGAGTATGCAGAGACGCTTCTTATTACTTACAGCGCTTATGTATATACGAATGTGTTTACCGATAAAGGCAGCAGTAGTAACGTGCCAGCATGGCAAAGTAACAACACGCGTACTTCCTGATGCCCGTCGTTCGGTACAACTCTAGACACTTCTTGGCACGCAACCGATAAGTCCTGCATTTACGTCGATGCGGTGGAATTAATGAAGTAGGTAAAGGTTTTGGAGTAGGTGTACCGATTGACTCCATAATCTCTTCTTCCATCATCTCTGGCTCCATAATCTCTTCTTCCATCTCGCCTGGGCATGTATGTGCATAGTCATCCCCTTCAATCCCTTCGATAGCGAGCATCTCTTCATGTAGCCCTGTCTGTTCTCCCCAAGTACGGGTCATCGGATCTGGTAGTCGAGTAGACGGATCAGGTATAGGTGTTGGTTGGACAATACCACAGAATCTATTAGATTGAATCCGGTATCTCTGACATAGTAGCAGATTGGTGCTGTTGGGATTCTGTCGGTACCTGCAGCAGTAATAGTTGGCAAGATTACGATAACATGCACATCGATAAGTCTTGCTCCCCGTCCTTCTATATAGAGCACAGAAAATAAGAGCATTCCTACGGTATAGTGCGCACGGGTCGATAACACACTGTGGATAAACTTGCTTAACAGCTTGAATGTCCTTAGGACTTAGTCCGGTTCTCTGTCCCATACAATCTGCCCCTGCCCTGAGTGGGGTTATTGTTTCTAGATTTCCAGGAGGTTTTGAGAACGCGGTTCGTGGATAATGCATTATAGAGCAATAATCATACTCGCCAACGTCGATACCACTGCTGAGATATTGGGAAAAGTTCGAAACTGCTGATGGAATGATGTTTGCCCAGTTTATCCGGATCCAACTGTCCCTGTCGTTCCTTTGTTGCTCATGATAAAGGCCTATAGCGTGTCCTATCTCGTGAATAGTGTTACCAGTACTGCAAGCGCTACTCAAAGACAGGTTCTGTTTGCCACCTCTCATGCCTACCATTGACCAACAGCCACCGAGGTCTGTGAAGTATACGTAATTTGCTTGTGTGGTCCTTTTTACAAATTTGAATCCTGTCTTCTGGGTCCAATGATTCATGGCATCGGTAACGCGTATTTGATTTGGCAAGTTAGGGTCTATTTCGTAGAACATTGTGCAATTTGGCCAGCGATACCGGGTATCAGCTACGAAGCCTGCACTAAGTCGTATCTCCGATTCAGTCGCAGACTCCCTTGCTGCCTCATCTGCAACCATTTTTTCCTGATATTGTGGATCATTACTCTTTTTCAGCTCTTCAACTGTCCCAAGTAGTATATCTCCCTCTGCAACAGCCCACCCCTTTATGACTACATAATCGACTTTTGTACCATTGGGATATCCGGGTCCAAAATAGATACCCTCACCTTCCCGTTCAGATGTCAAGAATTCTGCTTGTCTTTCATCTTCATCATCATCACGTTTTCTTGCAACCAAGTGTTATCATGACTAATTTACATCGATAGTTTATTAATGCCGCTTACTTTTCAATCACTGATCAGTCAATAAGTAATGTAAGGTATTTAGGTAACACACATCAGGTGACGGCTCGCATGACTCATTTCTGAAAATAGATTGATTTACTTGAACTGTAAGTTTGAGATCTTGCTTGAAGTACGCAAGAGATAGTGGCTAAGTGGAGAATCTTGAGCAATAGTAAAAGGATACACTACAATGCGAGTCGGGTCTGACAAATTTTCTCCTAGCATCATGTAAACAATATTTGAATGATTTTATAATATTTCCGGTGATCTTGGCTTCAGAAATGACACAGGTTTATTTTTCATCTAGAATTTTTTTGACTTTAAGAATAGTTTCAGATCTATGAGCAACGTTCCTATCTATCAAGTATGGGATTTTTCTCTGGGAGGGCTCGCATCATTACACCATCGCAGGCATCACTTGGTCCGATTGCTTACTATAAAGTCCAGTTAGTTCAATTCGTTTTGGCTAGTGCATTGTTTGCCCTGCTACTAAAATAACGTTGATAGGTATGAACGCTTCTGTTAGGGGTAACGTTTTGTTGGAGTCAACAGAATTCTTCATGTGTAAAACTTCTATATCTCGATACTATATCAAATTACTTAGCCTCTAATCACTTATCAGATAATAAGCAATCTAATTATACTATTATAAGGTATCTCGTGGACAACTTGTCTAACAGGGGGAATTTAAGCCAAAAAAGAATTGTAAAGTTCGTTCCGACTAAAAAGCAGCGACAGACAAAGGTAAAGGAATGGCAGAAAGTTACTCCAGAGTTATCAGCATTACTTGAGAGTCTCGATAACAAGGATGCTGCAAATGCATTTATAAAAAAACATGGAAAGAGGCTGTCACGGCTGCCGCCAAAGAATCGATTCGCAATATTTCCAGAAAAACTGGAGATAAGAGACTTGAAGGTTGTGGATCGCCTTTTTTCAAAATATTTCTGTTTACCCAAGAAATACCGCGTCAGGAAGAATCAAAAGAATCTTACAAACACAGAATGGCTACGTTTCAAATGTGCAATAAATGCCCTGAGGGTGAGTGGCATTACACCTCCAACGTATCAGGAGTACGTTGACATACATGTGCAAGCGATGACTACGCCTGCAGGTCATATGTGGGGAGCACATGGAGCCAGCAATTTTCTACCATGGCACCGGGAGTATCTTATAAGATTTGAAGACAGACTGCGCCTTTTCAATCCTCTTGTAACAATCCCATATTGGGATTGGGCAAACGATCCCCTTCCTGCCGAACTATCTGACCCACAGGATTTAGCTAACTGGGGAATTACCAGAAATAGTCCTATTGGCCCAATGCCAAGCCAGACTCAGGTAAACAACACAATGGCTCAAACTAATTGGGATAACTTTAGAACGAGTTTAGAGGGCATACATGGTACAGTACACATTAGAATTGGGGGTCAAATGGGAGGCGCGAGTTCACCTTCTGACCCGATTTTTTGGTTACATCATGGATTCATCGACAAAATCTGGGCGGACTGGCAGAAATTAAATCCTACCAAGATGCCGACTAATCTCTCAGAACAGCTTCAACCACCGCCGATCTTTCAACGAACTGTTGGCCAAGTTATGAGTACTTTTAGTATGGGATACGCATACCTGTAACCTTTGGAAGAACAGTAAAGACTTTGGAAGAACAGTAAAGATCTTTTAAAATATTTCAAAACCTCTAGCCATATCTGCAATTGTCTTATTGGCATAGTTTGAAGTCTTAACGACTCCAATAGAATAAGGATTGAATTATGGCGACAAAACCTGTCTATCTAAGATGCCTAGTTATAGCCGATCCTTACCACTTTCGCAATTGATGGAATATTTTTTTTGTCGAGAATAAATAGCATGTAATATCCCGGCGGTGCATAAGTTCCGTCCTTAGGACCAGATATTTTTAAAATATCACTTACTTGCTCCAAAATTGTCAATAATACATACCGTTGATCCATATTGTTATTATGTGTAGTCGACGAGTTTTTTATGATCACAACCTTAGATATATCTGACGTGTCAGTTTTTATTTCAAAATCTCTGTCATAGTGTATAACTAAGGGAAAATCTGTAATCTTTGGACGTTGTGGATTATCCTTTAAATATGGAGGTATTAATATTTCAATCTCCTTTTCATAATGTTCTGGATTTGTAGACCATTTATGTCCTGTGCTACCTGCTGCAATTACCCTACCATCCGTCAGCAGTAACGCCGAAGAATGATACAATCTATCTCTATCCAGTGTATCGATTATAGTCCAGCTATCTTTTTCAGGATCGTATAATTCAATTTCTTTTACTGAATCACTGTTATCATCAGACGTCCCAAAAGCAGCTCCGTTAGTTACAAGTATTGTTCCATCTGGTAATAGAACGGAATCGGATAAGATTCTTTTTCTGTTCATAGAACTGACGGTATTCCAGCTTGAACTACTGAAATCCGCTGACCTGAATGTAAAAATTTCTGCGCTATCCGTAGTGTCGGTTCTATTACTTGGAGAATTTACTCTACTTCCTCCTGCTATTAATATTTGGAACTCAGATGCATCTTGCTTGATTGGTAATAATGTGCAACAGCCCATACCTGGGTACGTCCTAGTTCCTTTATGAACAGTTTCAAATTTCTCTGGATACGATTCAAAGTTTGATAACTTTAACAGTTTCGTAGTGTACTCACTATGAACAAAAAGGGTTCCTCCCGGTAAGACAAAAAGAAAAGGATAGGGTTTTATATTTTTTAAAAAAGGTTTTGGAATTGAAAGCGAATTGGTACTAGCATCGAATATTTCATAGGTCTGGTTTATGAAACTATTTTTAAATAGAAAATGATGCGCCTGTGAAGTAACTCCTGAAACTATTAATGCTTTACCATCGGGTAACGTCACACAAGTAGGATACCACCTAGCCTTTGGCATACTGCTAGGAAAATCCCAAGTCTGGGTTTGAGGATCGAATATGTGGATGTCATGATCTGCGCCTTTAGTAAAAAGCTGTAGAATCCCAAAGAACGATAGAATCCCATATGTATATGGTGGCGATACGGTTGATTGTCCTCCGGCCACCAATAGGCGACCATCTGGAAGAAAACAGTGTCCTGAGCAAAAAAGATTTCTTTTAAGAGTAGGATTTTCTTTAATGTCTGGATTCGCTGGATCCCAAAGACTTGATTTTCCAATATTCCAATTTCCGATATCCTGATCATCCCCAGTAAATGCAATAATTTTTCCCGTTCTTAAGAGAGCCAGATGAACAGCAACGGTATCTAAATGAAAACTTTCGTGTTTTGCTTCATGAGAGTGACGACCGTTATGGTGATTATCGCTCATAGCGTTCAACTAATTGTAGTTTACGGATATTATATTAAACAATTCGATGGTTTACACCTGTATATTTCATCAATAGAATAGGTACTCTAATAAGAATAAAAGATTGACTTATCAAGGAATAACTTACCGGGCAATAACTATTTAAAAATTGAATACAATAAATATTAATAAATCGGATTACAACAAGTTGAATAAAATTTAATTTTCGCGAGAATGCCTAAAAAATTGGAAAGCCCCAGGAATTAAAGTAAACTTAAAGAAATTGAAGCGTATCGACTGACCGTTCGAAAACTTCAAAGCTTAGTTCTGGACAATTGTATCAGAATCCCAATTTAGAACCGATAGTGTCGTGGGTATCGACGTCCGAAGACTTGACTTGAGGAGATGTCAAATGTAGCATTGAAAAAATATTTGTTGTCTGCGTATCGTATAAGGGAGTCATTTTTGGTGAGATGCTGATTGATAAGCATTCAATTCATCTCTTACTGTTTTGTATAGTTTATTCATCGTGACAGGTTTTTCAATAGTTGAGTTTATCACTGCCTCTATCATATAACTCTGGTACAATTCTTCTTCTTCAAAATTATAAGCACTCATCAATATCGTTCTTACTTTAGGATTGGAATCCTTTACTTTTTTAAGTAATTCTAATCCATTTAGACCTGGCATTCTTAGATCCGAAATAACTAAGGCATAGTTTTCTTTGTTCTTAAGAAAGTGCTCAAACGCCATAATGGGATCGTTAAAAGAGAAAACTAAAATTCCATCAATATTTTCGGACAAGGCCTCATGAAAGAGTTGGGTAATATAGACGTCATCATCTACTATGCTAACTATCTTCTTGTTAGTAGACATTAAATACTAGGCCTCCTTACGCCACCTAAACATGATTCAACGATTTTTGAATAGAATTTAGAATTACTTAAGTTTTTGTCGAGTTAAGTCATATAAATTAGAAAAATTTAAAGAATGAAAACGTGATTATTCTTTTTTATTGAGATAAGCCTCTAGTGATTCTGAATTGTGATCAAGAAATACCAGAATAATAGGACTGTTCATAAACATTATGAGAAAAGCTAAATACCAAGTAGTAGAACCCTAGCAGATGCAGGGTTCAAATCCGACGTCCGAAGACTTGACAATCACTTCGTATTTGTTTGTTGAAGTAAAAAATTTTCATGATTATTCTTTCGACTAAATGTTACTCATTCAATCGATCAAACTCTTACAAATGCGATTATGGTATAGTTTATTCTTGATTAAAGTATCCTAATCAACTAAAATCCCTTTGGCTTGTTAATTTTGATTTAACAATGTGATGACAAATCTCTCAGTATCGCTGACTTTTGCCTGACATCGCTATAGAAAAGCGAAGACTTTGAAAATAGACATTTTAAATCAACAATCCATTCCTATACCGTAATTGTATGATATCCTGTGGCCCCATTGGGAAAAGGAGGGTTCATCTCAGTAGTTTGAATCTTACCTGTTTTGTCGGTTGCTCGAACTACAATTGCATAATTTTCTTTATCTGGCGGTACATATCCGGCTGTCCATAGTACCCAAGTATACTGCGAGAGAGGATCCTTTACTTTTGCTGTTTTCCAGGTAGTCCCTCCATCAGTGCTAACCTCAATCTTTGCTATTCCCCTGTCTCCTGCAAATGCTATCCCTGCAATTGGAACTTTACTCTCGTAGGAGGAAGCTCCAGTTTCATCTAGCTTTCTGAATCTTTGTCTTGCTGGCGCCTGACCGGGAATTAAAATGGAAGAACCAGTTTTGTCCTCAGCGTTATTAGCCCATCCTAGTCGCTGCCAATAGCCCTCATAGACCTTATCTACTAATTCAATCTCTGTTATCCACTTTGGATTCATCATTCCGTATAGACCTGGTACTATTGCCCTAACGGGGAATCCATGTTTAGGTGTAAGTGGAGTATAATTCATATCATATGCAAGTATAGTACCTTCCATTTGGGATCTCTCTATAGGTATTCCTACATCATAACCGTCGGCGCACCTAAACACGACATATTTTACGTTTGACTTAATTGCAGCCTTATCAAGTAGATAGCTTAAACGTACACCTTTCCAAAGAGCGGTGCTTATTAGTTCGCCACCTACCTTGTTACTTATGCATTCTAATGTTACGTATTCCTTCACTGAAGGCATTGCCTTGATCTGGTCATAGTTAATAGTCAATGGTTTTTCGACTAGCCCCTTTATAGTAAGATTCCAAGACTTTGAATCGACTTGCGGAACTATTGGATTGATATCAATCCTGTAAAACAAATATGTTGGAGTAACTTCAGAAGCAAGAAGTGGTACTAGATTTGGATCCTCGAAGCCCTTAGGTCGAGGGCCAGTTTGTGGCAACAGGGGGGTAGTAGATTCTAGTTCTTGTTCCTCATTTTGTCTGGAAAGAAGCCTATCGACACCAAGAAAAATTATCGGTAATGCCACTGCTGCGCCTGCTAATAGGCCAAGAAATGCTCTTCTACTATATTTTATGTCCATAGGGTCAATTGATTTATCGGGACTAGGCTTAGGCTCACGTACCTCCATTGATTTTCCCTTTGCTCTACCATGAAAGAATGTTGAAAACACAAATCCAAAAGCAAGCTGGGATGGAATAAGGGATAGCACTATAAGGGATAGTGGCACGACTTGTATACCACTTCGTGATTGAATTAGCGTGACCAGTACTATTGCTATAATTATAAAAATTATATACGACAAAGCAGAGGATAGTAGAGCATCTAGCAAATATCCTCTCCTTTTCATTCTAGCAAATAGTTTATCAAGAAAAATTGCCATAATTCCAAAAGCTACTATATTAGCAATAATTGAACCAATAAACGCCGAATATTTAGCAAGAGGTCCGAAATTTTCAACTGCCTGTGATTCAAATTCTCCAGGTGTTACTGAAAACAATGCCTGAGACGCAATTTCTGGGAGAAACAATCCACCGCTCGTCTCTTTTAGTATTATTGACACTGCAACAGCTACTGCTCCTGCCGCCAGACCTGCAACAAACGGAACAAGGAATCTATGTGAATTTCTTGCCACGTGTTTTGATCGAATTTTAACGATTTAAGGTTTTTTTCGATTCAGTGTACTCTAAACTATAGCCTGATTAATAGGAAGCTCCGCAGTTACAAGCACCTATTTGATTTAATGCTCCAGATATCTAATCTACACTTCGCACATTATGATGATTCATTTTGAGCGTTCGATATAGTAGTCGACATATTCGGTTTCATACTCTTCATCATGTCCATCATCTCGTTTTCGTGCATCTTAATTCCTAGATCCGTCATATTTAGTTGCGCGATTGCGCCCTTGATGTTTCCTTCATTTAGATCCATGATTGCCTCCATTAAATGCATTTTAGCATTATCTAGTGACGATCCAAAAGTCATATTGCCACCTGGCATCATCATTGTCTGATTGTTGACAGCATACACATCTTGTGTATCGTTTACTGATAGGTCTTGACTGAAGATTAGTTTTGATGTTACTGCTATCAGAACAGTAATACCAATGGCTATCACCAATGCGCTAATACTCATTTGGTTTGACATTGCGAAAAGTAGTAATTATGACCAAATCATATTATATAAAGAGTATCTAAATGCGTAACGGGACATTAAAGTGTCCCAGAAATGTTTTTGTCGATATTCCCTACATCGATACATTCTCTTGCTCTATCATCCAATGGTATTTTATTATCAATAGTAAGTCTATCCTGAATCCTAACTGAAAAAATCGTGGCTATGGAATATAATACCTGAGCTTGGATTGAATCGATCAATTGTCTTAGCGGTACTCTCTTAAATACCAAATAAATCATATAATAGGAATGCATTGGACACCTTCATGTTATACATCAGTGAGGGCAAGCTATTCCAAACTAATGAATGCAATAACTATCAGACCTATGGCAGAATCAATCTTTACTGAGAAGGCACTAGGACGGGTGCTATGTACTGATATAATATCCCATACTGATATCCCGCGGAGTAACTGTTCCCATATGGACGGATTTGTTGTAAAATATAAGGATATCAGCAAGATATCTGAACATAGACCAATAAAACTTAGGGTAGTGCCTAAGAGGAAAAACCAAATCCTACTTACTGGACAAACTATTAGGGTCTCAACCGGCGAAGTTCTGCCACGTTTGGGAGATACAGTTATTCCTGTCGAACATACACAGTTTGATGCTAAAAATAATTCAATTATAATTCGAAGAGTGTTGGCTAAAGGATCGTTTGTTTCTCATAAGGGTAGTGAGATCGCTTGTAACGATTTGTTACTAAACAAATCTCACATTCTTAGGGCACAGGATTTAGCATTAATCGCAATGCTTGGAATTCGAAAGCTAAAAATTTTTAAAAAACCAAAAGTTGCAATTATTCCTACAGGCAATGAACTTACTGAGGACATTGCTGACATAAAGCGCGGAAAAATATTAAATACTAATAGTAGAGTCATATCTAATTTAATTGAAAAGTTAGGAGGTACTCCTCTAGATCTTGGAATTACGCCTGATAATATTCACAAGATAAAAAACAAAATTAGACTCGCGTTATCTCAAAGTGATATCATATTAACAACGGGGGGATCTTCTGCTGGATTGCGGGATCTTGTTGCTGAATCAATAAATGATATAGGAAAACCAGGAATTCTGGTGCACGGAATAAAACTTGATCGTGGAAGGGTAACGGGACTCGCTGCACTCCACAGCAGACCAGTTATTATTCTTCCTGGACCGATACAAGGAGCTGTGAACGCCTTTATTGTATTTGCTCAGCCACTTATTAGATTTATGTTGGGTTTACATCCTTTTAATAAGCCATTTATTTCAGCTAAGCTTACTGAAGATTGGAACGCCCGCAAAAAGTTTCAAAACTTTACCAAAATAGTATATGTGAAAATGGCACCATCAACATCAGGCGAATTTCGTGCAAAGCCCATAACTGGGGAAACTACGGACATTACAGTGCTAACTGGGAGCAATGGCTTCATTTTGGTACCCGAGCACTTGACTACGCTAAAAAGGAAGCAAAAAGTAAAATTAAATATATTTCCTGGTCTGTCTTTTTCATCAGGTAGCCCTGTAGAATTTCCTTATCTGTCTGAAAGATCATCCATTCAGTTTTAGAAATACATCATTTAAACAACCTAGTTGCAAGATTAATCCCTGCCACTGCCACTATAATTCCTATAATAAAAATCAATTTTTCATGACTCAATTTAAAGGCCCCTAACTTGGAGCCTAGAAATCCTCCAAGGAGGACTACAAAGGCCAATGGTAAAATCAGTGCAAAATCAACCTCCTTGGTAATTGAATGGGCAACAAGTCCGCTAACCGAATTTGTGAGTATAAATAAACTTGCTGAGGCCGCAGCTGTCTTTGGATTTGCTAGACCGGTTAATATCAGAATTGGTGATAGCCAGATCCCTCCACCAATTCCAACAAGGCCCGAAACAATCCCTAAAATAGCACCTAATGGTAATGTAATTAATGAAAGCCTAGGTAGACTTAGGTTTAATTTTCTTATTTTCTCCTGCCTTATTTTTATTTGGTTGCCACTTAATAGTAGCATGGCCGAAGCTGAAAAAAGAGCAATTACGAAAATTAGTGTGAGAGTTTTTTCTGGTAGTATAGTAGAACCTCCAATAAAAGCAAACGGTACTGAAATAAGTAACGGAATAGATATACGAAGTGATAAGTAACCTGCTCTTAAATAATTGAAGAGCGCTATTGAAGCAACAACTATGTTCAGAGCCAATGACACGGGAGGAATGGTGAATAGATTTACCCCAACAATTACGAGTATGGCAATATAGCTGCTACCCCCTGCAAAACCAACACTAGAATAAATAAAACTTATTGCAAAGAAAACGGGAACAAGTATTATTAGTAATTGATCATTAATGGCCGTGTCCCTCCAGCATCTTGAACGCATGCTCTAGCCCCGGAAATAAGAATTCTAAGTACTCTGATACTGCGCTTAAACTGCCTGGAATATTTATTATTAGACTTTTTCCCCTTACTCCCGCCACTCCTCTTGAGAGCATCGATAAGGGTGTTCTTCTCTGTCCATATGCTCTGCTCCCCTCGACAATTCCAGTTATTTCCCTCTCTAAGACGTTTCTTGTAGCTTCAGGCGTTACGTCTCTTAGACCAAGTCCCGTTCCTCCAGTTGTCAATATCAAGTTTAAATGGAGATCATCTGAATATTTTATTAAGAGTTCCTCAATAACAGAACTATCGTCAGGCACTACTTGGTATTTGACCACATCAATACTTCTATCTTTTAGTGTTTTAACGATGAATTTTCCAGATTTATCTGCCCGCTTTCGAGCTGCAACTGAATCGCTGACGACGATCACACCTGCTCTCATCTTATTTCCTTTCTTAATTGCAAACTGTCCCATTCCTCCTGACTTTTCAACAAGCCTGACGGATGAGATGAATAGTGTATTGTCTATGGGTTTTAGCATATCATATATGGTCAATGCACCAATACAAGCTCCACTGAGAGCTTCCATTTCTACCCCTGTTTTCCAGATACTCTTTACTTCTACGTCGACTTCAATTGCGTGGGATTTTACTGAAACTTTAACCTTAATGTGATCTATAGGTATTGGATGACAGTATGGTATAAGATCTGATGTTTTTTTAGCTCCCGAAGTAGCTGCAATCTTCGCTGCCTCCACAATATCCCCCTTGGGAGACTTTCCTTGTCCAATCAATACTGCAGTTTTGGTGTCAATATTCAATACCGCCTTTGCCATTGCGGTTCTGTGGGAATCTGGCTTTGCACCAACATCAAACATACCCCTGCTTTTTTTATCATTCATCTTTTCTCTACTCAAGTAAGACTCCATCAGCCCATTTCTGACTTTCTTTAGATATTTCCTTTTTCCAAATGGGTACCCGAGTTTTCACGTTATTTATGATATATTTGCATGCCTCAAAAGCTTCATGTCTGTGCTCTGAAGAGACCCCAATTATAATGCTGGTCTCACCGACTTTTATATTGCCGATTCTATGAATTGCAACGAATTTTTTTATTCCCCATTTTGTTTGTGCTTCATTTTCAATTTCCCTCATTTTTTCTTCCGCCATTTCACCGTAAGCTTCATAATAGATCTCTGAAACGTTACCAGAACACCCTTGATTACGGACGTTGCCTATGAAAATTGATAAAGCGCCTGCAGAATTGTCCTCTAGTTCAAACATTATCTCTTGCAAACTCAGATGGTTATTGGTAATACTAATCAAGATTCAACCCCCGCTGACTGGCGGCAAAAGGGCAATTTCATCCTTGGAAGAAATAATTGTATCTCCACTAGTAACCTTACAATTTACAGAAGTTACAAATTTGTTACTAAATGATTTTAGCTGCGGATACTTCTTTAATATTTCGTTATTCAATTTGTTTACTGTGATGCCAGTAGGTACAGTTATTATTATTTCTGTTTCACCCACCAATTCTCTCAAAATTGCAAATAATTTGACTTTTATTTTGTCGTTACCTGGAATATCCGATTTCAATTTGAGCTTATCCACCAATTCTATGCATAAGGTTTAGTTTTGGCTTAAGAGCATTAATTCTTATCAGACTCGCTATTCCTTCCTGTTTCGTGGCCATACAGTGAATTAAGCAATGACGAAGCTCCTCATCTGAT